>NZ_JBAJEX010000032.1 GCF_039822265.1 Thiobacter sp. AK1 | reverse complement strand
GTCATGGCGCCAGACTCACCGCCCACCGCCCTACAGATACGGCGGAACAGAATTTACAGAAAGAAAGATACACAACTAAAGCGAGTTCTGATTGATCATAAATCTGCGGAATTGCGCTCATTTCGTATTCCCCTCAATAAGAAATATTTTTCTGCTAACTGAACCCATGCCCTGATCGCAGCTAAACGAACTTGGGTGGGCAAAGGTGGGAAAGTCGCCACCTCTTCTGCTGTAATTAATGTATCGAGCGATTATCTTGTCGTTAGCGACAGCGTGAATAGTCGCCTCAGTACGCCATACGGAAGGATTGCCCTCACGGATCACTCGACGAACTGTATCCGACACATACTCTGCCTTTGTAGGCGCACTTCCTCGTTCTGGAATTGGAATCTCACCTTGCTCACCACCCAAGCGACGATAATCATCCGCGTTCAAGTGGATTTGCTGTACAACAAAAACTCCCCCATCCTTCTCACACATCTTCCGCACCTGATAATCCCAGTACGCCTTCCTGCCCTCGAAGAAGCTGATAGCCAG
>NZ_JBAJEX010000031.1 GCF_039822265.1 Thiobacter sp. AK1 | reverse complement strand
GAGACGACCAAGTCCCAGTGCCGCCCCGTGACCCACTCATGCCGACTGGCGTCCTGGTGCAGCATCATGCCCGGCCAAGCGGCCCGCGCACGACGTTTGTCTCGCCTTGCCCCGCCCAGGCGCCTTCTTGACGAGCCCTGCCTCCTGCAAACGATTCTTCACCCAGGTGTAGGAACGACTGCCCCCGTCCCGCCGGTACCAGGCGTTGAACTTAACGTTCCAGCCTTCGAAACGACTGCGCAGCCGCTTAACCAGCGCCATGACCTCATCCACCGGCGCCCTTCGGTGGGAAACCTGGGAAACTCGCCGATCCACGAGCCTTTCTTCCTCGTAGCGCACCACATCGCTTGACACGTGCGGTCACACACCCCCAACAGCCGCGCCGCCACTCACCACCCCGAGTGCCAAAGGTGGTGGACTCATACAAGCGCTTGACCTCGAGTCCTCGCTCTGTATAATGCGCGTCTTCGTTGCTTCGGCAACATTGCTCTTTAACAAACGAACAGCCGATAGGTGTGGGTACCTGATGCTTAGGGTGCCTGGTTTTCTGGGGCTTTTAGG
>NZ_JBAJEX010000030.1 GCF_039822265.1 Thiobacter sp. AK1 | reverse complement strand
AAATCGACGATGACCGTCTGCGCCTCTTCCGGAAGTTTCTTGAAGACCATTCCCTGTGTGTTTTTCCTGTCGAACTGGGCGGCGACGCTCTTCTGCGTGTCGTAGCCGAATGCGTTTGCTAGCAGTCGCGCTTCGGCTTCAATCACAGTCAGCGGAGTTTTGGCCAACGCATCCACCGCCTTTTGTTTCTGCAGTCCGAAGTAGGGATCGAGCTTCTTCATCAACGCGTCAACATCGACCTTATCGGGGTTGCCATTGTCGCTGATGTATGCGTCGATCACCGCTTTTGTGCCAGCAGCACTTTGCTGACCAAGATCGACGCCCGTGCTGATGGTGACACCGCTCACGCCGATCACATCGCCTTTCCTGTGAATGATGTTGCCGTTCTTATCCTTTTCGAAGGAGCCAGAGGAGCTTGCAAAACGACCGGATCAGCCCTGGTCGATGCACGTCGTGTTTCATGGCGCGGGCGCGAGGTTGATGCACACAGGCTTGTCGGGGCAGCTGCCCTGTGCAGGATCGCAGGGCGACTGGGCCGCGCCGCTCTCCACCTCGTGCGCTTCGAGCCGGGCTTGAAACCGCCAGGCGACGCGGCTTTGGATCGCGGCCTGCTGCGAACGCCTGGCGGGCAAAACATCAGCCATCACTGTTTACGTGACTGGCAC
>NZ_JBAJEX010000029.1 GCF_039822265.1 Thiobacter sp. AK1 | reverse complement strand
CTGCAGGCGTCCGCCATCTTGGGGTCTTTGCAATCGACGTTAAAGCCCAACAATTTGGCATGCAGCCAGCGCTTGAAGTAAGGAAGATAGGTTTCGAGGTCGCGCTTGTCACGGACGAACAGGGTAACACCCGGATGCAGGAAGGTTCTGCTGGCATCCGCTTCGAATGCCTCGACAGAGGTGAAGGGTTCGCAATGCCAGCCATCGCACCAAGGGATGCTGTCCACTGCTGCGAGCAGGCGTGGGCGGCCTTGCCCATCAAATATGGCAACAGACTCGGTCGTTGCCTCCCGATGTCTGAAACCCCAATAAATGGCTGTGCCATTCGACAGGGTCAGGCGTTTAGGAGCAGCCTCAAATCCATCGAGAATGCGGTCCGACACTAAGGCCCTTTGCTTGATGCGTGGATCAGCGTAATAAGGCGTCACGGCTTTGCCCGCGAACACCTTGATGGATTTGTCATCTGGCCCGTCAGACGGGACCCTTTTCAATGGCTGTGCCGCAGCCGCAGATAATTGGACCAACACGGCCAAAACCATCACGTACAACGCTTGGCGAATCCGTATCATCTTGAAACATCCTTTCATGGTCTGCTTTGATTACCCCCGCCCTGATTCACAGGCGGACAGGGATTGCCGGATTCCGGCAGGTAGTCGTTTTCGATGCCGAAGTAGATGACATCGCCCTCGCGTTTC
>NZ_JBAJEX010000028.1 GCF_039822265.1 Thiobacter sp. AK1 | reverse complement strand
CGTTCCTGGGCATCTTTCGGTGTCATCTCCCAAAGATGCCCCAATCCGGCTACCCGGTAAAACCCCCTGATCCTGTACCCAATGTGCTGCACTTGCATGGCATTCCTCCGTCATCGAAGGAGTGCCAAAGGTTTCTGAACTTATGCAACGCGCTCAGGCGGCGGGACGGATGCGCACGATGACGTCCACCCCCTCCGCGGCGAGCCCCGGCGGCAAGGGCGGCAAACCCTCGATGCGCACGTCGGCCCCATCGATGTCCGTGAGCTCGCCGGTGGCAACGTTGTAGAAGTGATGATGGGGCTCGGTGTTGGGATCGTAGAAGACCTTGTTCGGATCCACGATCACTTCGCGGATGAGCTTGTGCTGCTTGAACAGGTTCAAGGTGTTGTACACCGTGGCCTTGGAGGTCTCGCTGTGGCGGTCGTTGACGATGGCCATGATCTGGTCGGCTGATAGGTGCGCTTGCCGCCCAAACAAGGCATAAGCAATCTCGATCCGCTGGTGGGTCGGATTGATGCCGTGCGCCCGCAACAAACCCGCGATCTCGTCCCGGGAATAATAATGCTTTTTCATACGCTTATGATAGCGGAGGATTTGGACTCTGTCTAATTCATCGGCGTGAAATGTAGAGAGCAAATAAACTGTCCGGACTTGTAGCACGATGGTTGTCCGGTTTTATTGGGTACCGAGGAGGTGCCTG
>NZ_JBAJEX010000027.1 GCF_039822265.1 Thiobacter sp. AK1 | reverse complement strand
CACTGGTTCTCAATTGATTGGAAAGGAATGGACATGCGAAACCTAGCGAAGGGGATTTTGTGTGCTGTCTTGTGTTTGGGGGTTGTCACGGCATCCGGTGCCGAAATGAAGCTGACACTGGAAATACCCGCGTGCAAGATGCCGCCAGGGAAGCCTTTACCGCCTAAATACTACGCTGTAGCAAGAAAGTGGAAGGAGTATCGTTGGGTCCAAGCGGTCCGACCGACCGACAAAGTTGTGAGCGGGGGGGCGATGAGCGCGTGGATGGCAGCCACATGTACGACTGGTACACCTTTACAAGGATGGACCTCGACGGCGATGGTCTGTGCGACTGGTTCCTGACGTCGTTCGCCCCTTACAGCACTGGTGGAGACAGCGGCGTGCTCAATACGCTGTATTTCGGCACGCCGTCTGGGTGGAAGCGCTTCGGCGCAACCATCCCAGAAAATCGGCCAGATGGATTAGGGTGGGGAAAATCTGATCAACAGCAGGCTCGATTCGCCTTTTCGTCTGAGGCGCCGCTTGTCCTCTACGAGCAAAATAGTGGAACCCCGTATCTCCTTGGGTGGTTTGATACACGACATAGTTCGGGGCGATGGGACCAGGAGGGCTATCACATCTACCGTTGGAACACTCACACAAACACCCTGGAAGAACTCGACAAATGGCAGCCCGGCAGTGCCGCTGCGCAGGTTTATGCTTTCTTCAAAAAGCACGGTGCGGTGAATGTGGCCGAAAGCGGTGTGAGCCGCATTGCACGATTCGATCCGGACATCGAGAAAGCTGAGTTCGAGAGCGGCTGCAAGGACGAAAGGGCGCTTA
>NZ_JBAJEX010000026.1 GCF_039822265.1 Thiobacter sp. AK1 | reverse complement strand
GGCGGTGATTTGGCTGCGCCCGTCGGCCGCAGTGTTGAGGGCGGGGTCGAGCTGCGCGAAGAGGCTGTAGAGGGCCAGGGCGTCGGTGAGCGGTACTTTGTCATGGGCATCAACAGGGCCCCCGTTGGCGTTCTCAGAGAAGATGATTTGTGGAACACCGGGTGTGTTGCCGATTGTATGCACGATGTCACCGGCTACATCCAAATGTGACATGATTCCTGGATTCCAGGCACTTCCGATCGGGCCGGTAATCGGGCCAATTGGGGCGTTTTGCAGCAGGCTGAAGAAGCCTTCGCTCGTGACCGGAAAGCGATTCGTCCTTAGCGTTGTATCGAAACCAGGGGCGTTGTAGGTGTACACCGCACTGACCAGACCGGGGGCGAGGCGGCTCATGATCATGGCCAGGTGTCCGCCCAGGGAATGACCGGTAACGCTCAGGGGTGTGACCTGCCCAGAAAGCAAACCGCTGGCTGAGCTTGTAGTCGTACCGATCGTGCGAGTGATGGGATCGTAGGTGTATTGCACCACCGCCTGACCGGGGGCACCGTAGAGGCGCTGGAGATAATTAAACAGGGCGATGCCCTGACGGATCGCAATGCCTTCCGCGCCGACATCGGCGACGTTGGTCAGCCAGTCGATGGCGCCGGAGAAGACGCTAGTCTCGGTGCCGCGGATGGCGAAATATTTGTTGCCGGAACTGTCCGCGAAGACGGTGGCGGAGAAGCCGCTGAGGGGGTCGGTGTATTGGTCGACTACTAGATAAGTATTGGCGAAGGCTTTTGCTTGCACGTCCGACATCCCGCGAAATACAAGGGCGGTCACGTATCCTGGGTAATCTTCGCCAGACATACCGCTTTGTAAGGTAGCGTATGCCGCCATAGAAAGCTGCGCTTGTGCAAAGTAATCCGTGATGGTTGCCATGGTCGCTCCTTATTTTGACTTTGAATGTTCTGGTATGAAAATCCGATCAACCAGCCTGTTTGAAGGGTCGGAATAATCGATACAGCTCTTTGCTGATCGATCTGTGGTTAAATTTCTTCTGATCCAACCGCCCCAATGTCCGAAGTCAATCTCCTCACCCAAGACTTGATCAGAGTTTTTGTTCGAATACACGAATCCAACTTTGTCGATATGAAAGATTGATGAATAGATTTCCGACTTATACTTTCTGGAATAACTTTTTCCCAACAGCGAATTAAAATTTCTATAAAACTTTGCTATTCCCTCCTCATCCCAATACTCCTTCGGCAACTCCACCGTCTGGTACACCTTCACCCCGGCCTGGGTGGCACAGAGATGGCTGAGGTAAATACGACCGGCGATCTCATCGCCAAAGAGCAGGAGAAAAAGAATCAAAAAGACGCCGATCACGCTCATGAACTTGGCGGATTTTTGTTTGAGGCGTTTGGGGAGCGCCACGGAGATGCCGATGCCAAGGAGCAGCGCCAGCACAATCAGCCACAGCGGGCCGGTGAGGACCGCGAAACCTAGGAGGGCGTCCATTTACGCCGCCTCCTGCAGTGGGGTTTTGTTTCCGTTGTCGGGCGCACGATGTAGGCGCAAGTGACGAGAAGCCC
>NZ_JBAJEX010000025.1 GCF_039822265.1 Thiobacter sp. AK1 | reverse complement strand
CCCCCATCCTTCTCACACATCTTCCGCACCTGATAATCCCAGTACGCCTTCCTGCCCTCGAAGAAGCTGATAGCCAGCAAAAGCAAGACAACGAACGCCAGGGGTATAAACAACAGCTTCTTGACCAGACTTGAGCCTCGCATACCAGCACGCGATCCTCTTTTGAATCTCCGAAAAAGCTTTTGTTGTTGGCCGGCACTCATGCTGCGCTGCGCCATTCACGATCGTTGGCCACCATATGGTCGCCGTATCCGGGCGACTGACTTTTGTCGCCGTACTGCGCAGACTGTCTTTCTTCCGTCGTACCCCGCTTGTCATTGCCCGCGCCAGCAGTGGCCAGGTCGTCGCCGGTGCCGGTGTCGAGCCAGTCGTTGCCGCCCCGGTCGGCGTGGATCACGTCGTTGCCGCCACCCGCGAGGATTGTGTCGTTGCCGGTGCTGTCATAGAGGGTGTCGATGCGGTCGGTCTCGCCGACCAGGGGGTCGGTGATGATGTTGCCCAGTTCGTCCACGCGCATTTGCACGCCGGCGGTGGCCGGGTCGAAGTCGATGGGGGCGAGGTCGCCCTGGATGCGGCGGTCTTCGGGCGGGGGCGGGGCGACGGCGGAAGCACCCGGAAGGGTGATGCCCAGTTCCCCAGCAGCGAAGTTCTCGACGGTGATGTTGCCGGCA
Organism: Thiobacter sp. AK1; assembly: GCF_039822265.1. NCBI lineage: Bacteria > Pseudomonadati > Pseudomonadota > Betaproteobacteria > Burkholderiales > Thiobacteraceae > Thiobacter > Thiobacter aerophilus. The sequence goes on along the minus strand of NZ_JBAJEX010000025.1, from coordinate 925 downwards.
TCTGAAGTGATGGTGAGCGTGCCGCGGCCGCTGGCATCGGGGATAAAGGTGTAGGTGGTCGTGCCTTTCTGCCAAACACCGGCGGATTGATAGTCGCCGCCGTCGAGTACGCTGCCATCGAGCATGATGCGACCCTGGCCGTCGAGGTCGCGGATGATGTCGTTGGCTTTGGTGGCGCTGCTGAGGATGTAGGTGTCAGCGCCTTTGCCGCCTTCGAGACGGTCGGCGTCTTTGCCCCCATCGAGGGTGTCGTCGCCTCCGCCGCCGATCAATACATCGCGCCCGTCTTCACCGTAGAGAACATCATCGCCTAGCTGGCCTTCGAGGTAGTCGGCCCCGTTGCCGGCGTTGAGGGTGTCATCGCCGCTGTCACCGTAGAGGTGATCCGCGTTGTCACCCCCGGTGAGGGTGTCCGCGCCGCTGCCGCCGAATACGAGATGCCGCAACTGCGGACTACTCTTCACATCGTACGGGTTGCCCACCCACAGCTCGGCACCGCCGGCTTCGTCCTTGAAGTGCCAGGCACTGCCGTCGTAAACCCGGCCCACGTCGGTGTCTTCGGTGTAGGTTTTGTTTTTCCAGGCAAGAAAGGCAGCGCGGTCTTGCAGATACAGATCGGTGAGACTGCCCGTGCCAGTGGCGGGATCATAGAGATCGAGTTCGCCGTTCTGGTTGAAGTGGCTGTAGTCGACGCCGAGCAGGGCGAAGGGATTGAGTTCCTTGAGAGCGTAGCGATAGGCAAGACCCGTGGCGTCGGGGCGTTGGGCTTCGGCAACCAGCGTGGCGCGGGAGACGGTGGCAAGGGACACGACGGTGCCGGTACCCAGGGCCGATTGCAGGTCGTAGAGGTGGGTGTAGAAATCGTTGCGGTCGGCCGCGAGGGCAGAATAGGTCTTGCCGTAAATCTTGCCGACCGCGGCCAGCG
>NZ_JBAJEX010000024.1 GCF_039822265.1 Thiobacter sp. AK1 | reverse complement strand
CCGGTGGCCCCGCCCAAGGGCGCAACTAAGCCCCGCCACCGCGGCGAAACCACGGCCACTTCCAACCCCGAGAATCACGCGCAAGGCTTCGCTGTCGGGCGCGCCGGCCGCCAAAGCCTGTTGCAGGGCACGATCGAACCGGGCCTGGGGGATGGGTTTGCCGTTGACCCGGGCCAGCAGCGGCGAGCAGGCCGGGATCACCCAGACGAGTGAGGGTGAGAGACGCGCTGGCACAAGAGCTTGGCGGATAGCAAGCGGAAGGTCAGGAGAAGGCGAGAGCAGCGGACTATAAGGTAAAGGACTGACCCCATTCGTGACCCCATTCGCGAGGCCGAATTGTTATAGTAGATTAAGGAAATTGATACCCGCTTGAATCCAGATTGTCCATTGGAACGCGAGCAGGTTTGCGTCCCCGCGACGAGCCAATAGCGGTGCCTATTGGCGAGGAGCGGTGGCGCATTGAAGCCGCCCGCGGGTTGTTACCCGCCGCGCAGGAGCGGAAATGATCATATCGAATGCTCATGGCGAGTCAGCCCGCTCTCAATGGACAATCTGGGGTGAACTCATGTTCCATTCACAGAAGGAGGAAACATGCATACCAAAAAGAAGCTGATCGTTACCGCCCTTGTGGCTGCCTTTGCCCTCGCGGGCTGCGCCACCACCGCCAGCGCGCCCAAGCGCGCCGACGTCAAGTGGCCGAACCTGATCGTCCATCTGCACGGCGGCAACGGCAAGGCCTATCTGGTCGACCCGGCCACCGACAGCGTCGTCGCCACGCTCGACACCGAGAAGAGCGCCGCCCTGGGCGGCACCACGCCGGATGGCCGCAAAGTCTATGTCGGTGCTGAAGGCGAGGGCAAGGACACTGTGACCGTGATCGATCTGGACAAGCGCGCGGTCGTCGCGAAGGTCAAGACCGGCAACCGGCCGAAGCATCCGGTCGTGAGCCCCAACGGCAAGCTGGTGATGGTCAATTATTGGGGGCTCGATGACGGCAAGCTTCGCGTCGCCTTCATCGACACTGCGACCGACAAGGTCGTCAAAAACGTTGACCTCTCCGTCGCCGGGCAGGCCAAGGGGCCGACCTCGATGCACAACGCCTGGAGCTACGATTCGCGTTATGCCTTCACCGTCGATCGCGTTGATAACCATTTCGTTATCATCGACACTACCGATTGGTCAGTGAAGAAGATCAAGATGCCGTCAAAGCCGCACTACGTCGCGCCCAGCCCGGATGGTAAAGAAGTCTGGGTGGTCGTCGAAGGCGAGGACCGTGACAAGAACCCTCCCGGCGGGCTGGTCTATAGCATTGGCAGCTTCGAGGAGATCGCGCAGATCAAGATGCCGCTCATTGGCCAGGGCGTGATCGAGGGTCATCATGGTAATTTCTCGCAGGATGGCAAGTACTTCTTCATCCTGAACCGCGGCCCGGGCGGCAAGCTCGACGGCACGGAAGTCGCCGTGTTCGATGCCGCGACCAAGAAGTTCGTTACGCGCACCGACACCGGTTCGACCGGCATCGGCCACACCTACAACACGCCGGACGGACGCTATGAAGTGGTGACCAACTACGGCAACAATTTGGTGTCGGTGATCGACAACACGCAGGGCTTCAAGGTGGTCAAGAATCTGGCCGTCGGCAAGGGGCGCATGGGCCACATCGCCTTCACGCCGGACGGCCGTTACGGCTATCTGTCGAATGCCGGCGATGGCAACCTGCACAAGCTGGACATGCAGACACTGACCGTCGTCAAGGAAATCAAGACCGGCAATGCCGCCGGCGGCTCACAAGTCCTGAACGTTTGGACCAACGTCTTTGAAGAACTGCCGCGCTGATTGGCGGGGCGCGTGGCGGCGGGGCCTCGGCCTCGCCGTCTTGTTGCCTAGCCTTGCCTTTCCCCAAGCCGAACTCCGCCTCAAAGGGTCACCTCAAAGGGTCATGCCTTTACCTTCTAGTCTGCTGCTCTCGCGTCCCCCTGACCTTCCCATTGCGATCCGCCAAGCTCCTGCACCATCCAGCGGCTCGCAAGTGGCCCGTTCAGCGCCCGCTTCGAGCCCAAGCTCGTCGCCGAGTGCAGC
>NZ_JBAJEX010000023.1 GCF_039822265.1 Thiobacter sp. AK1 | reverse complement strand
CGCATCGACGGGAGCAGATAAGCTCGCGTCGGAATGATCTCCAGCCACTCGGTTTGCGTGACGAATCTGCAGGCGTCCGCCATTTTTGGATCGCTGCAATCCACATTAAACCCGAGGATATTCGCATGGAGCCAGCGCTTGAAATAAGGGAGATAGGTTTCGAGGTCGCGCTTGTCACGGACGAACAGGGCAATCCCAGGGTACAGGAATGTCCGCCGCGCACGCGCTTCGAATGCCTCGACAGAGGTGAAGGGCGCACAATGACTACCGGTGCCATCGCACCAGGGAATGCTGTCCACGGCAGCAAGCAGGCGCGGGCGGCCAGCTTTATCGAAGATGGCAACCGATTCGGTCGTTGCCTCCCCGTGTCTGGCACCCCAATAGATCGCTGTACCATTGTCCAATGTTAATCGTAAAGGCCCGTACCCAAACCCATCCAGAATGCGGTCGGATACCAAGACCCTTTGTTTAATCTGGGGGTCCGCGTAATAAAGTGTCTTCGCCTTCCCTGTGAACTTCTCAATCAACCTCTGATCCGGCGGAGGGGAATGAATGCTCTCCGGCAGCCGTGTCCCGCCTGCCAATGCATGCAAAGGAATAATAAATGCTATGACAAAAAACCCTTGGCAAATCCATCTCATGGATACATCCTTTCATAGTATTCCTTGGTTCCTCACGCCCCGACTCACAGGTGAACAGGGATTGCCGGATTCCGGCAGGTAGTCGTTTTCGATGCCGAAGTAGATGACATCGCCCTCGCGTTGATTGTGCAACCCGTTTTCTGTAAATTTCTGCGGCGGTGGTCATGACGCCTGGGTTACGGGTTGAGGTTGAGATAGACCTTGCCAGTCATCCACTCGTCGTCCAGTTCGGCGAGCAGTGCGCAGACCAGGCGCAGGCAGGAATCGGGGTTGGGGAAGTGGCTTCCCACGCGGGTGCGGCGTCTGAGTTCCCGGCGGATAGCGCTCCAGGCCATTGGTGGTGCGCACACGGATGCGATGCGCCGCAGGGAAGTCGAACACCGTCAAGCTCTCGGGAATGGCCTCCTCGGCCCATTGGGCAAGCTTGGGGTGCTCCTTGCGCCAGGCTTCCAAGGCGGCCTTCAAGAGCCGCTCGGCTTCCATCTTGTCCGGGGCATTGAAGATGGCGCGCAGTTGAGCGGCAACGCTCTTTCGCGCTTGCCTTTCGCGTCACGAACTGACCGGCGTTCTGTTGCAGATGGAACTGGCAGCGCTGCCAGGGCACAGCAGGCAAGACGGCGCGGCGGGCGGCCGCAAGCCCCGCATGATTCAATCGGCGACGATGAGTTTGACCCCTTTCAGCCCCCGGGCCAAGAGGCTTTCCAGAAAGCGCCGCCAGTTGATTTCCGCTTCCGAGGTGGCGACCTCGCAACCGAGTACGCGGCGCTTGCCCGAAGCCTCGATCCCGACGGCGATCAAGACTGCGCAATCGATGATTCTGCCTTCCAGGCGCACCGTCTCGTAGCGGGCGTCCAAAAAGAGGTAGGGCACTTCCCCCAACGGCCGCTCGCGCCAGGCTTTGAGCCCTTCATCGAGTTTGGCCGCGGCCGGCTCACCTGGGCGGAAGAGAGCGAAATCTCAGGCCCCAGCAGCCGTTGCAACACCTCGATCACCCGCCGGGTGGAGACCCCTTGGACGTACATCTCGGCGAGCGCGAGATTCACCGCCTGATCCGTACGGGTGCCTTTTTCGAGAGCCGAGGGATAAAACTCACCGGAACGCACTTGCGGCACCTGAAAGGTCACTTCACCGAACCGGGTGAGCATGGTCTTGGGCTTGAAGCCATTGGCGTAATCGCGCCGGTTCGCTGTTCGCTCGTAGGGCTTGGCACCGAGAAACTCGCTTCGCTCGATCTTGGCCGCTTCATTGACGAGGATGCGCAACGCTTCCCCCGCGCCATCCAGGCCGTGCTCAAGCAACGCCGCATAGGCTGCCTCCAGAGGGTTGGTTTCGACTCGCATCGCCATGGGGCTTATACGCCTTTCTTGATGTCATGGCGCCAGACTCACCGCCCACCGCCCTACAGATACGGCGGAACAGAATTTACAGAAAGAAAGATACACAACTGAATATCGTGCATAAGTTCAGAAACCTTTGGCACGCCTTCGATGACGGAGGAATGCCATGCAAGTGCAGCACATTGGGTACAGG
>NZ_JBAJEX010000022.1 GCF_039822265.1 Thiobacter sp. AK1 | reverse complement strand
ACGCGGCTTTGGATCGCGGCCTGCTGCGAACGCCTGGCGGGCAAAACATCAGCCATCACTGTTTACGTGACTGGCACGCCTTGGCGAAGTACGGCGAGCGTTTAAGCGCCCTTTCGTCCTTGCAGCCGCTCTCGAACTCAGCTTTCTCGATGTCCGGATCGAATCGTGCAATGCGGCTCGCACCGCTTTCGGCCACATTCACCGCACCGTGCTTTTTGAAGAAAGCATAAACCTGCGCAGCGGCACTGCCAGGCTGCCATTTGTCGAGTTCTTCCAGGGTGTTTGTGTGAGTGTTCCAAAGATAAACGCAGTAGCCGTATCGATGCACTCTCTTAGCTGTGGGGTGGTCGTTGTCAGGGTGTTCAAATGTTCCTATAATAAAACTATGATTTAGGTGTATATCCAAAATTAGTAAGGGGGGGTCGGAGAAATAGGCGAAGCGGCCTTGATCGGCTTTCGAGACAAGCCTGTCAATTGAATCGGGGTCATCCTTGAAAACCGTTGCACCAATTCGTACCCATCCGTTATGTGTGCCAAGAAAAAAAGTATTAAGAATTTCAAAATCCTGACTGACCACGCTGAGCGCCGGCGTCTGATAGACTAGCACCCAATCACAGAACCCATCAGAATTTAGGTCAAGCTTATAAAAGTAAAAATTGGCGTATAAACCACTGCCTCTCAATCCCTCCCACCCCGTTCCATAAACGACGGAGTCCGCGCCTGAAACGCTTCGCACCCATCCAAACTCTTTCCACTTTCTTGCGGCAGCGTAGTATTTAGGCGGTAAAGGCTTCCCTGGCGGCATCTTGCACGCGGGTATTTCCAATGTCAGCTCCATTTCGGCACCGGATGCCGTGACAACCCCAAAACACAAGACAGCACACAAAATCCCCTTCGCTAGGTTTCGCATGTCCATTCCTTTCCAATCAATTGAGAACCAGTGGGATCATCTGCAGTCCACCGACGCCCTTGCCCTGCATGCCGGGGCGAACAGTGCTTTTGCCAAAGGACTCGGCGCAGCGCAATGAATACCAGTCGCCTTCGCCTGGCTTGTCACCCAGGAAGCGTTTGACGTAATGATTTTGATCGCCGGACGCGCTACTACGGGGCGATGTAAGACTTGAGAGAGATCGTTCCCACTTCCCGCCATTGTGTGCCCGCGCCACCATGGCGGCCAGGTGCACTTCGCTCTTGTCCCATACTGCGGACGACTGCGCCATTTTGGCATTCTTGTGCATGAGCGCCTTGGCCATGATGGTGAATTTGTCATAATCCTTGAAGATACCCATCAGGTAAGTCTTCAGCGCCGCATCGCGCATGATCGCGGTGGTGGCCATGGCCGCACGGGCGTCGCTCAATAAACTTTTACCATTACTGTTCCTTGGCGGCTGGGTCTTCATCCTCGCCATGTCGGTGTACTCTCGTTCGCCAAGGCCAGTCTCCTTGGCGAACATTTTCTGATCAGCCACAGAGAGCTTGGACCAGGCCGCATTGGCATCGGCATAAGTCGGCTGCGCCGCTATTGCATCAAACCAGTCACCGGCCTTCTTGCCACGCTCAAGCGCGTCTTCGAGGGATTTCTTTATTGCCGGGGTCAGCCCCAGCGCTGCCTTGTCCGTTGCACTGAAGTTTGCATAACCGGCAATCAGTTCGCCAACCAGGGTCGTGCCGATGAATTGAGATCGCCCATACGAGGGTGTGTAAACCGGTTCCGTAGTGTGCGGTGGCCCATATTTCAGCTGGTCCACCGGACGGTAGCATTTCGCTGCGTCGCAATAGTAGCCGATTCCGGGGCAGCCATCCGTCGAGCAATCGCGGTTGATACGCGCCGTCTCGTTGATTTCCGCCGCAGCTTCATACCTGGCGATGCGCCGCTGGTCCGAATTACCATCTGCGCCCTCGCCACAAGCAAGTATGCGCTGCTTGCTGGCCTTGCCATAACCCGGAGCCGTCACCTTGATCGGCAATTCTTCCTTGGCAAACCGTCTCTCCGGCAACCACCCCGGCGCCGTGCTTTTGCAATCCCTGCGATCTGCCTCCTTGTCCATCAGATACTCGATCAGTTTGGTGGCCTGGTCATCATCGAATGCGATGTCGTACTGCGGCAGGGTGATGAGCGTGTCCGCGTCGTGCTTGCTGTCGGCCCGCCACTGGGCGACAAGGCGGGTGGTTTGCTGGCGCGAATAGCCGTTCATTTGGACAGAAATCGCAGGATCAGGCCGCCCTCAGTGCGGCCCAGGCGGGGATAGTCTAAGCGTCGCAGGACGGCCTCGACAAAGCGGTGGCGCGCTTCACGCTCGACCGCCTGGAACTGCACCGCCGAGGCGCCGTCGAGAAAAGCGCGCAC
>NZ_JBAJEX010000021.1 GCF_039822265.1 Thiobacter sp. AK1 | reverse complement strand
TCGACTCGGCCAACAAACCCCTCTATCCTTCCTCCTCCAACACCAACCTGAGTGCCAAAGGTGGTGGACTCATACATATCGTTGTCATCGCTCATAGACCAAGAGTATGATTGAGCAATGCAACGACTTCAAGCCTACAAATACGAGTTACGGCCAGACGGCCAGCAGGAGCGGCAGATGCGCCGCTTCGCTGGCTCGTGCCGGTTCGTCTACAATAAGGCATTGGCGTTGCAGAAGGAGCGCTACGAGCAAGGCGAGAAGAAGCTCGGGTATGCAGGTCTGTGCAAGCTGCTCACCGAGTGGCGCAACAGCGCGGAGACGGTGTGGCTAGCCGATGCACCAGTCCATCCGCTGCAACAAACCTTCAAGGACCTGGAGCGCGCCTACAGCAACTTTTTCGCCAAGCGAGCCGACTTCCCGCGTTTCAAGAAGAAGGGTCGGCACGACAGTTTCCGCTATCCCGACCCGAAACAGATCAAGCTCGATCAGGGCAACAGCCGCCTGTTCCTGCCGAAGCTCGGCTGGCTGCGCTATCGCAACAGCCGGGATGTGCTCGGCACGGTGAAGAACGTCACCGTCAGCCAGTCCTGCGGCAAGTGGTTTGTGTCGATCCAAACCGAACGCGAGGTTGAGCAGCCCATTCCGCAGGGTGGCGCGGTCGGCATCGATATGGGCATTGCCCGGTTCGCTACGCTCTCGGACGGCACGTTCTTTGCGCCGCTTCACAGCTTCAGGCGGCACGAAGTGCGCTTGCGCAAGGCACAGCAAGCGCTCTCGCGCAAAGTGAAGTTCAGCAACAACTGGAAGAATGCTAAAGCCCGAGTCCAGCGCATTCATGCCCGCATCGGCAATGCCCGCCGCGACTTCCTGCACAAGACCTCGACCGCGATCAGCCAAAACCACGCGATGGTGTGTATCGAGGACCTGGCAGTCAGGAACATGTCCAAGTCAGCGGCAGGCACGACCGAACAACCGGGCAGAAACGTTCGGGCCAAAGCTGGCCTGAACAAGTCCATCCTCGATCAAGCCTGGTTCGAGTTCCGTCGCCAACTGGATTACAAGCTGGCATGGCGGGGCGGCTGGTTGGTGGTGGTACCGCCGCAGAACACGAGCCGCGCCTGCCCGTGCTGCGGCCATGTGTCGGCGGCCAACCGCCAGACGCAGGCCCGGTTCGCTTGTGTGGAATGTGGCTTCGAGGGCAACGCCGATGTAGTCGGCGCGGTCAACATCCTCTCTCGCGGGATGCAGGTGTTGCGAGACGAAGGGCGGGACACGGCAGACGCTTCTGCCGGGATGCTGCGGGGGTGTCCCCGCAGTGTCAGCCCGGATGGCCTGTGGATCGAACTGCGTTGGCGGTCGGAAGCAGGAACCCACCGAAGCGACTCGGGAGCGGCGCAATGCCACGTCTGAGCGCAGTAGGAATCTCCGGCCTTCAGGCCGGGGAGGATGTCAAAAGGGTATCGTGGACCCGGCCATGATATCGGAAAAATGCCGATGTGCGCCAGTCGAACCGGGTATGGCAACGGATCGCGGGCGCTGCGCCGGGGGCGGTGCCCCCACGTTTTCAACCCAGACGAGGAAATACACCATGCTGGAAACCGATGGAGTGCGCGACGCGGCTGCGTTGCTCGATGTGTCGCCTGCGGGATCGGCGGTTGCCTTACCGGCGCGCCGTCTTGCGTGGGGCGCTGGGTGCCGGCTACGCACTTGCGGCTTTGCCGGTGGTGGCGCAAACCTCCATCCGCACCCCGGCCGACGGACTGACGGCCGGTGAGGTCATGGTACCGGTGGGCCAAGAGTCCATCCCCATCTACCGCGCCGCCCCTGCAGGACGCACCGGGTTGCCGGTGGTGCTGGTGATATCGGAAATCTTTGGCGTGCACGAGTACATCGCCGATACCGCGCGGCGCTTCGCGCGCGCGGGCTACCTGGCGCTGGCGCCCGATTTGTTTGTGCGCCAGGGCGATCCGCAAAGTTATGGCGAGCTGGCCCGGCTGATCAGCGAATTGGTGGCCAAGGTGCCTGACGCCCAGGTGATGCGCGATCTGGATGCGTGCATCGATTGGGCCGCGGCCCATGGCGGCGACGCGGCGCGTGTGGCGGTTACTGGCTTTTGCTGGGGTGGGCGGCACACCTGGCTCTATGCGGCGCACAGCGCGCGTGTCAAGGCTGCGGTGGCCTGGTATGGGCGGCTGGAAGGCGAGCGCAACCCGTTGCAGCCGCGTCACCCGATCGACGTGGTGGGCGACCTCAAGGCCCCGGTGCTGGGCCTCTACGGTGGGGCCGACACCGGTATCCCGCTGGTGTCGGTGGAGCGCATGAAAGCCGCCTTGGCGCAGGGCAGCCCAGCGGCGCGCGCGTCCACCTTTGTCGTGTATCCCGACGCGCCGCACGCATTCCATGCCGACTACCGACCGAGTTACCGGCAGGCCGCCGCCGAGGATGGCTGGCAGCGCTGTCGCGACTGGTTGGCCCGCCACGGTGTCGTTTGATACCTCCATGCATACCGCGACCTACCTGCAGCGCTTTTTTGACGGCACGCCTGACGACGTGGCGGGTTGCCTGCGCTGCCGTGGCCGACAAGACTACGGCGAGGAGCTGCGCATGGCGTTTCAGCCGATTATCGACGCACAACGCCGCGACATCTTCGCCTACGAGGCCTTGGTGCGCGGCACCGATGGGCGCTCGGCGGGGCAGGTGATCGCGGGCGTTGCGCCCGAGCAGCTCTACGGTTTCGACCAGACTTGCCGGGTGCTGGCCATTGACACGGCGCAGCGCCTGGGCCTGAGGGCGCGGCTGTCCATTAACTTCTTGCCTAATGCGGTGTACGAGCCGGCCACCTGCATCCGGCTCACGCTTGCCGCCGCGCACAAGGTGGGGTTTGACCCGCAGCGCCTGGTGTTCGAGATGACCGAGGCCGAGAAAATTCACAACCCGCAGCACGCCCTGTCGATCGTGCGCGACTACCAGCAGCGCGGCTTTCTCACCGCCATCGACGATTTTGGGGCGGGGTACTCGGGGCTCAATCTGTTGGCCGAGTTTCAGCCGCACCTGGTCAAGCTCGACATGGCGTTGGTGCGCGACATCGACCGCAACCACGCCCGGCAGGCCATCGTCGGCGGCGTGCTGGGCACTTGCCGCGCGCTGGGCGTGCAGGTCATCGCCGAAGGGGTCGAATCCCGCGCGGAATACGACTGGCTGCGCGACGCCGGGGTGACGCTGTTCCAGGGCTACCTGGTGGCGCGTCCGGCGGTGGAGGCGCTGCCCGAGCCCGACTGGGCCGCGTTGGCTTGAGCGCGCCGGCGCGGCGTTACCAGCGCGCGCACGGCAGGCCGGGGGTGCGGCACCACTCGCTCCAGCCGCCGGCAAACAGCGGCGCCGTGCCCAGGCCGGCGATGGTCATGGCCAGCAGGTTGGGGGTGGCGCTGACGCCGCTGCCGCAATGGTGCACGATGGTGTCCGGCGCGCGGCCCGCCAGCAGGCTTACAAATTCGGCGCGCAGCCGATCGGGCGATTTGTAGCGCCCATCGGCGTCAAAATTGTCGCTAAACGGCCGGTTGAGCGCGCCGGGGATGTGCCCAGCGACCGGGTCGAGCGGCTCGACCTCGCCGCGAAAGCGGGGCGTGGCGCGCGCATCGATCAGGGTTTGCTGCGGCCGGCCCCGGGGCAGCGGCGACCTCGTGCACCGTGCGCAGGGCGACCCGCGCTGGCGCCAGGGCAAAATGGCCGGGCGCGGGGGTGGAGGGGCCGTGGCCGGTTTCGATCGGCCCGCCGATGGCCTGCCAGGCGGCCCAACCGCCATCCAGCACCGCTACGGGCCCGTGGCCGCACCAGCGCAGCATCCACCACAGCCGCCCACAGACCATGCCGCCTTGGCGGTCGTAGACCACTACCGGCTCGTGGGGGTGGCGCCCCCAGCGGCGCAGCCGTTCGGCAAAGGTGTCGCGTGCGGGCAGGGGGTGGCGCCCGCCGCTGGCAGCCGTGGGGTCACCGGCTGCGGCGCTAAGGTCGTCATCCAGGTGCGCGTAGCGCGCGCCGGGGATGTGGCCCGCGCGGTATTGGGCCCGGCCTGCGGCCGGGTCGGCCAGGTCGAAGCTGCAGTCAAAAACATGCACCGCTGCACCGCCGGCCAGCCATTGCCGCAGCGTAGGCGCGTCGATGAGGGGAAAGGGCAGGTCGTTCATGCGTGCTCCTCGGCCGGCAGTCGGGGGACGGCGCGTTCGCGCAAAAAGGTGGCCGCCACGCCGCTGCCAACGATCAGCGCCATGCCGACCCAGCCGCTCAGCGGCAGGCGGTCGCCAAACACCGCCAGGCCGTACAAGGCGGCAAACGCAATGCCAAAGTATTGCAGATTGGCCACCACCAGCGTGGCGCCGCTAGCGTAGGCGCGCGTCATGCACAGCTGCCCCAGCACGGCCAACAGACCGATCGGAATCAGCCACAGTGCCGCGGGCGTGGTCAGCGGGCTGGCCCCGAGAAACAGGGTGCCGGCCAGGCCAACGACCGCCGCTCCTAGCGAAAAGTAAAACACGGTGCGGCTCTCGGGTTCACCGGCGCGCGACAGCGCCGCCACCTGCAAGTAGGCCAGCGCGGACGTCAGGCCCGACAGCAGACCCGCCAAACCGCCCAGGGCCGCTGCATCATCAAAGGTCGGGCGCAGCACCAGCGCGACGCCGGTATGAGTCCACCATCTTTGGCACTCGGGTTGGTGTTGGAGGAGGAAGGATAGAGGGGTTTGTTGGCCGAGTCGATGGTGGGGGCGCTGGGT
>NZ_JBAJEX010000020.1:0-2500 GCF_039822265.1 Thiobacter sp. AK1 | reverse complement strand
AATGCATGGCTAAGTGGAAAACGATGTGGGAAGGCCCAGACAGCCAGGAGGTTGGCTTAGAAGCAGCCACCCTTTAAAGAAAGCGTAATAGCTCACTGGTCGAGTCGTCCTGCGCGGAAGATGTAACGGGGCTTAAGCCATGAACCGAAGCTGCGGGTCAGAGGACAGAATACAGATGACAGAAGACAGAGAGGTGTTCAGTGAACAGACACCAGAATCCAGAGACTGCCGACGAAATGCGCGTATGGATTCAATACGGTGTTGATCTGGGATATATCGGTCAGCCGAAGGCGCAAGCCTGGCGGCGCGAATACCAAGACATAGCCAAGATGCTCACTGGGCTGCATGCCAAGTGGGGATGACGAGCTATTGATTACTGACAACCTCTCTGTCCTCAGTCGTCTGTCTTCTGTCCTCTGGCGGTAGGAGAGCGTTCCGTAGGCCTGTGAAGGCATCTCGAGAGGGGTGCTGGAGGTATCGGAAGTGCGAATGCTGACATGAGTAGCGATAAAGGGAGTGAAAGGCTCCCTCGCCGAAAGCCCGAGGTTTCCTGCGCAACGTTCATCGGCGCAGGGTGAGTCGGCCCCTAAGGTGAGGCAGAAATGCGTAGCTGATGGGAAACGGGTTAATATTCCCGTACCGCGTCTAGATGCGATGGGGGGACGGAGAAGGTTAGGTGGGCCGGGTGTTGGACGTCCCGGTTTAAGCGTGTAGGCGTGCCCTTTAGGCAAATCCGGAGGGCTAAGCCGAGGCGTGATGACGCAACCTCCTTCGGGAGGCCAAGCCACTGATACCCTGCTTCCAGGAAAAGCCTCTAAGCTTCAGTCTAGATGTGACCGTACCGCAAACCGACACAGGTGGGCAGGGTGAGAATCCTAAGGCGCTTGAGAGAACTCAGGAGAAGGAACTCGGCAAATTGGCACCGTAACTTCGGGATAAGGTGCGCCCCTGGTACGTGAAGTGGCTTGCCCATGGAGCGGAAGGGGGCCGCAGTGAAAAGGTGGCTGCGACTGTTTAATAAAAACACAGCACTCTGCAAACACGAAAGTGGACGTATAGGGTGTGACGCCTGCCCGGTGCCGGAAGGTTAAGTGATGGGGTGCAAGCTCCTGATCGAAGCCCCGGTAAACGGCGGCCGTAACTATAACGGTCCTAAGGTAGCGAAATTCCTTGTCGGGTAAGTTCCGACCTGCACGAATGGCGTAACGATGGCCACACTGTCTCCTCCTGAGACTCAGCGAAGTTGAAGTGTTTGTGAAGATGCAATCTCCCCGCGGCCAGACGGAAAGACCCCATGAACCTTTACTGCAGCTTTGCATTGGACTTTGAACAGGCTTGTGTAGGATAGGTGGGAGGCTGTGAAGGCGAGTCGCCAGATTCGCTGGAGCCGACGTTGAAATACCACCCTGGTCTGTTTGAGGTTCTAACCTGGGCCCCTGATCGGGGTCGGGGACCGTGCATGGTGGGCAGTTTGACTGGGGCGGTCTCCTCCTAAAGGGTAACGGAGGAGCACGAAGGTACGCTAAGGACGGTCGGAAATCGTCTCGATACCGCAATGGGAAAAGCGTGCTTGACTGCGAGACTGACAAGTCGAGCAGGTGCGAAAGCAGGTCATAGTGATCCGGTGGTTCTGTATGGAAGGGCCATCGCTCAACGGATAAAAGGTACTCTGGGGATAACAGGCTGATTCCGCCCAAGAGTTCACATCGACGGCGGAGTTTGGCACCTCGATGTCGGCTCATCTCATCCTGGGGCTGTAGCCGGTCCCAAGGGTATGGCTGTTCGCCATTTAAAGAGGTACGTGAGCTGGGTTTAAAACGTCGTGAGACAGTTTGGTCCCTATCTGCCGTGGGCGTTGGAGATTTGACGGGGGCTGCTCCTAGTACGAGAGGACCGGAGTGGACGCACCTCTGGTGTACCGGTTATCACGCCAGTGGTATCGCCGGGTAGCTAAGTGCGGAAGAGATAAACGCTGAAAGCATCTAAGCGTGAAACTCGCCTGAAGATGAGATCTCCCGGGGGTTTAACCCCCCTAAAGGGTCGTCGAAGACCACGACGTTGATAGGCTGGGTGTGGAAGCGTGGCAACACGTTAAGCTAACCAGTACTAATTGCCCGTGCGGCTTGATCCTATCCCCTCAAGCGGCTTGCGCTTCAGAGGACTGCGGACGAAAGACAGACGACAAAAGGTCGTCAGTCACGAACCCAGTGACCCGAAGCCGCAATCAAACCGAGTCGACTTCTTCCGTTCCGAGGGCAGAAGACTGAGAACGCCTCAGTCCACTGAACACAGACTACAGATCTGTCTTCAGCCCTCTGTCCTCAGTCACCCGTTTACGCTTGGCGGCCATAGCAGCCTGGACCCACCCCTTCCCATCCCGAACAGGACCGTGAAACGGGCTCGCGCCGATGATAGTAGAGACCCCCTCTGCGAAAGTAGGTCACCGCCAGGCACCCCACACCCAAAAGCCCTGACTACACCAGTCAGGGCTTTTGCATTT
>NZ_JBAJEX010000019.1 GCF_039822265.1 Thiobacter sp. AK1 | reverse complement strand
TCCTGTACCCAATGTGCTGCACTTGCATGGCATTCCTCCGTCATCGAAGGCGTGCCAAAGGTTTCTGAACTTATGCACCAAACGGGCATGGCCTGCCCGACAGGAATCGAACCTGTAACCCCCAGCTTAGAAGGCTGGTGCTCTATCCGGTTGAGCTACGGGCAGTCGTGGGAAAGCGAATGAGCAGCACGGCCGGGCGGCCGCCAGCGAAGAAATGTGTGGTCGGGGTGGAGGGATTTGAACCCCCGACATCCTGCTCCCAAAGCAGGCGCGCTACCAGGCTACGCTACACCCCGAACGAGGCGGGACTATAGCGCCCACCCCCCAAAAAAGCAACGCGTGCCGCTTGAGGAACAGGTACCCACAATGCGATCATTAACTTTTTTTCGCTGGCATCCATGACCGCGCAAATCCTCAACGGCAAAGCTCTCGCCGATGCCATGCTGGCGGACATCCGTACCCGGGTGGAAGCACGTGTGGCGGCAGGCGCACGACGTCCCGCCCTGGCGGTGATCCTAGTGGGCGATGACCCCGCCTCCATCATCTATGTGCGCAACAAGCGCAAGGCCTGCGAGACGGCAGGCATCCGCTCCGTCTCCCACGATCTTCCGGATTCTGTCTCCGAGGCCGAGCTACTCGCGCTGATCGACCAGCTCAACAGTGATCCGGCGATCGATGGCATCCTCGTGCAAGCGCCGCTGCCTGCCCACATCAACGACGAGACGGTAATCGAGCGCATTCGCCCGGAAAAGGACGTGGATGGCTTCCACCCTTACAACATTGGCCGGCTGGCCGTGCGTTTGCCGGTCCTGCGTTCCTGCACGCCCTACGGCGTGATGCACCTGCTCGCGGCAACCGGGACGGAACTGAAAGGCAAACATGCAGTGGTAGTCGGCGCTTCCAACCACGTGGGCCGCCCCATGGCGCTGGAACTTCTGCTGGCCGGCTGCACCGTGACGGTCACGCACCGTTTCACTCGTGATCTGCCCGCGCTCGTGGCCCAGGCGGAGATTCTCGTGGTAGCCGTGGGCAAGCCGGGCTTAGTGAAAGGCGAGTGGGTTCGCGAAGGCGCCATCGTCATCGACGTGGGCATCAATCGTCTGCCCGGCGGCCGTCTCTGTGGCGACGTGGAATTCGAAGCCGCAGCCCAGCGCGCCGCCTGGATCACGCCGGTGCCGGGCGGGGTGGGGCCGATGACCGTCGCCACCTTGCTTGCCAACACACTGCAGGCGGCGGAAAACCACGATCGCTGAGAAAAGCGCTGGCAGGCACGCTCGCCAGCGCCCATTTCCGCATGGAAAGTTCGCCCGGCTCAGCCTTCCGCCCAGGCCCGCAGCAGCGATAGGTCCACCCAGGCCCGGCCTGCGCTATCCCCCTGGATGAGCTGGAAGGGGCGTTCAGGTTCCCCCAGGTCGCTCAACACCGCCACCGCACCGGTGAAATCATGATCCCGCGTGTAGTCGTTGACCGTGACGACGGTGCGCAAGCCTGCCGCACGGCTGGCACGTATGCCGTTGCTCGAGTCCTCGAAGGTCAGGCACTGACTGGGTGCGAGCCCCATCCTTTCCAGCACCCAGAAATAGATGTCGGGTGCGGGTTTCTTGGCCGACACGATATCTCCCGCTCCGATCGCTTCAAACCAGGATTCAGCTCCCGTTGCCAGGCTGTGCTCCAAGAGAGCTGTCACGTTGTCCGGCGTGGTGGTGGTGGCAATGGCCAGCCGCAACCCTGCCGCGCGTGCTTCTTCCAGCAGGCGCCGCACGCCCGGGCGCAGAGGAATGGCCCCCGTGGCCAGCAGCTGGGTGTAGTGGCGCGTCTTGGCCCGATGAAGCTCAGTGACCAGATCGTCGAAATCCGGCGGCCGAACATAATCGGGGCGGTAGCGGTCCACGTAGTAGCGAATGCGTTCCTTGCCGCCGGTGATTGCCAGCAGCTCGCCGTATAGAGCCGAATCCCACTCCCAGTCCAGACCAAACTCGCGGAAGGCGGCGTTGAAGGCCGGCCGATGGCCGTCCCGTTCCGTGTCGGCCAGGGTGCCGTCCACGTCGAAAATCAAGGCTTGCAAGGACATGTGGGTTGCCTCGAATGACGTCGGTGATGCGCTTGCGGCGCGGTGGAAAAACTGGTATTAAATCGGCTTTTCGCCAACGGTAGGTATCGAGATGCCCGCAGAACTGCACAAGACCTTCGCCCCCTATGTTCCGAAGAAGGGCGAAGCGTACATGAACCCGAAACAGCGCGCGCATTTTCGCAAAATCCTGGAAGAGTGGAAAGCCGAGCTTTCCCAGGACATCGATCGCACCGTGCACACCATGCAGGACGAGGCCACGGTGTTCGCCGACCCCAACGACCGGGCCAGCCAGGAGTCGGACATGGCCCTGGAGCTACGCAACCGGGACCGGGAACGCAAGCTAATCAAGAAGATCGAGGAGACCATCGCCAAGATCGACGCCGGCGAATACGGCTATTGCGAAAGCTGCGGCGTCGAAATCGGCCTCAAGCGTCTAGAGGCGCGACCCACCGCCACCTTATGCATCGACTGTAAGACGCTCGATGAGCTGCGCGAGCGTCAGATGGCAAAATAAGGCCCTCTTGCATGTCCACCCGCGGCCTCGACCTGCCGGACACGGAGTTCACCCGTAAACTCACGGGAACCCTGTTTGGCATCATGACCTGGGACCAACTCGGTCGCTTCTGGCAGCAGATCGATCCCGCCGCCGGCTGGTATCTCTACGCGGTTGGAGAGCCGCCACCGACCGAGCCCGCCGACGCGGAGCATGTGCAGAAATTCATGGCCGATCTGGATCGCTTGCTGCGTGAGGAACACCGCGAGGATTATTGCAGCATCGTCTATGCGGACGATCTGGATCGCCCCACCTTCATTAAGATCTACGACCCCAATCATCTGGGGAGCGCCTGCGGTTCCTCCAAGAACGTGGTGCTGCCTGGCTGGGTGATGAGCCAGGTGCCACCCATCGAGCTCACGCCGAGCTGGGTGGTGCCCCAGAGCCGCAAGCGCTGGTGGCAGGGGTTCCTCGCCTCTTTGCGCTGACGCAGCAGGGCGGCGCACTCTCGCAAACAAAAAGGCAGCACAGGCTGCCTTTTTGTTTTCTTCGTGCACGGGCGTTATGCCGTTTGTTCGGGCTTTTTCTCGGTGCCTTCCGCCCTGGCGTCGGGCTTCTGGGCAGGTGGCTCCAGCAAAGCCTTCATGGACAGACGCAAACGACCTTTCTCGTCGGCTTCCAGGACCTTGACGCGCACGGCCTGTCCCTCTTTCAGGTAATCACTCACGTTGTTGACACGCTCATGAGCAATCTGCGAGATGTGCAGCAGACCGTCGCGGCCGGGCAACACGCTGACAATGGCGCCGAAATCGAGCAGTTTCAGCACGGTACCGTCATAGACCTTGCCCACTTCCACTTCCGCAGTCAGCTCTTCGATGCGCTTCTTGGCGGCGGCCCCCGCTTCCGGATTGACGCAGGCAATGGTCACGGTGCCATCCTCGGCGATGTCGATCTGGGTGCCTGTTTCCTCGGTGAGGGCGCGGATGACGGCACCACCCTTGCCGATCACGTCGCGAATCTTTTCCGGATTGATCTTCAGGGTGATCATGCGCGGGGCATAATCCGACAGCTCCTGGCGCACCTGGGGCATGGCCTGCTTCATCAGCCCAAGGATGTGCATCCGCCCTTCCCGTGCCTGATTCAGGGCCACGTGCATGATTTCCTTGGTAATGCCCGTGATCTTGATGTCCATCTGCAGGGCGGTCACGCCGCGCTCCGTGCCCGCCACTTTGAAGTCCATGTCACCAAGATGATCCTCGTCGCCCAGGATATCGGTCAGCACAGCGAAGCGGTTGCCCTCCTTGATGAGACCCATGGCAATACCCGCGGTATGGGCCTTCACCGGCACCCCCGCATCCATGAGCGCCAGACAGCCGGCACACACCGAAGCCATGGAGCTGGAACCATTGGACTCCGTGATCTCGGACACCAGCCGGATGGAATAAGCGAATTCTTCCTCGCTGGGCAATACGGCGAGCAGCGCACGTTTCGCTAGGCGGCCATGACCGATCTCGCGGCGTTTCGGCGAGCCCACCCGTCCCGTCTCGCCGGTGGCGTAGGGCGGCATGTTGTAGTGCATCATGAAGCGCTCGGAATAGGTGCCTTCCAGGGCATCGATGATCTGGGCATCCCGCGCCGTGCCCAAGGTGGCAACGGCCAGGGACTGGGTTTCACCGCGGGTGAACAGCGCGGAACCATGGGCGCGCGGCAGCACGCTGGTACGGATGCTGATAGGACGTACCGTCCGGGTATCGCGCCCGTCGATGCGGGGCTCACCGGCGAGAATCCGGCTACGCACCACCTTGGACTCGAGCTCGAAGAAATAGGACTTGATGGCGTTCTGCGCCACTGTGTCCATCTCGGGCGTGATTAGCTCGGCGAACACCTTCTCGCGAATGGCATCCACGCGCGCTACACGCCGCTGTTTCTGGGTGATGCGATAGGCTTCCTGAAGTTCGGCCTCCGCCAGCTGGCGCACGCGCTCTACCAGCGCTTCGTCCCGCGGCGGCGGCGCCCAGTCCCACGGTTCCGCACCCGCCTCCTCGGTGAGCTCGTTGATGGCTCGGATCACCGTCTGCATCTGTTCGTGGCCAAACATCACCGCGCCTAGCATGACGTCTTCTGGCAGTTCGTGCGCTTCCGATTCCACCATGAGCACGGCTTGTTCGGTACCCGCCACCACCAGATCAAGGAGTGAGGTATCGAGCTCGCTGATGGTGGGATTGAGCAGATACTGGCCATCCTTGTAACCCACTCGCGCCGCGCCCAGCGGCCCATGGAACGGCACGCCAGACAGGGACAATGCAGCGGACGCGCCGATCAGTGCGGGGATGTCCGGGTCGATGTCGGGATTGGCCGACATCACCGTTGCCACGATCTGCACCTCGTTATAGAAGCCATCTGGAAACAACGGGCGGATGGGCCGGTCGATGAGCCGGGAGGTCAGCACTTCCTTCTCAGAGGGCTTGCCCTCGCGCTTGAAAAAGCCGCCAGGAATCCGGCCCGCAGCGTAGGTACGCTCCTGGTAGTCCACCGTAAGGGGAAAAAAATCCTGTCCCGGCTTCACGTTCTTGGCTGCAACCACCGTGACCAGGACACAGGTGTCGTCCATATTCACCATCACAGCGCCACTCGCCTGGCGCGCAATCTCACCGGTTTCCAGCGTGACCTGATGTTTTCCGTAAGCAAAGGTTTTCTTGACGTATGCCAACTTAGAATCCTCGACTTTTAGAGGGCCGCGCGGCGGCCCCTGATGCAGCAAAACCCCAATGAAAAAGGCGCGGTTCACCGCGCCTTTCGTTCACTTGCCTTACTTGCGCAGACCGAGGCGATCGATCAGCGCCCGATAGCGGTCTGCGTTCTTGCGCTTGAGATAGTCGAGCAGCTTGCGCCGCTTGCTCACCAACTTGAGGAGGCCGCGGCGGGAATGGTGATCCTTGGCGTGATTTTTAAAGTGCTCGGTGAGATCATTGATGCGCGCTGTCATGAGCGCAACCTGCACTTCCGGCGAACCGGTGTCGCCCTGGGCGAGCTGATATTCGCCCACGATTCTTGCCTTTTCAGCAGTCGTAACAGCCATTCTTTTTCGCTCCAATCCGAAAACCAAATTTTACACGCTACCCATGGATTTTCACAAGGTTTTTCCGGCAAATTCGAGCCGGCACTCATGCCTCTGGGCCACCAGGCGGCGCGGCGCCAGGCGCCCATCGCGATCGCCTCGACCAACGCCGATAAATTGCTGTTTTTCGTCGTAAATACGGTATTCCTGAGAGACTTGCAAGCGCGGCATCCAGAGCCCCTGGCCGCGACGGAAGTAAAAGGCTCCATCCGCATCCAGATCGATCCGAGGCAAGTGCGCGACTAGCACGTCGGCGGGTAGTAGCTGCCGATCCCGTTCCGCATCGCTCATGGCATCGAGCCGGTCCAGGGCGATCGACCGTTCGATGGTAAAACCGTCCACGCCAGTACGGCGTAGCGCGGCCATGTGGGCGCCGCATCCGAGAACACGACCAATATCCTCGGCCAGCACCCGGATATAAGTCCCTTTGCTGCAGTGAACGTCCACTTCGAACAGGCTGTGGCCATCGAACCCCAACAGGGTGAGCTCGAAGATGGTGATCCGCCGCGGCATCCGTTCCACCTCGACGCCCTTGCGCGCATAGTGATACAAGGGGCGCCCCTGGTGCTTGAGCGCCGAGTGCATGGGCGGGACCTGTTCGATCTCGCCCACGAATTGACGTAGCACTGCTTGCAGCGCTTGCAGATTGACTCGAACCGGATGTGTTGCCAGGAGCCGCCCCTCGGCATCTCCCGTATCCGTAGTCTGGCCGAGGCGGATCTGCGCTCTGTAACGCTTGTCGGCATCGGTGAGGTACTGGGAAAACTTGGTGGCTTCGCCGAAGCAGATGGGAAGCAGACCACTCGCAATCGGATCGAGGTTGCCGGTATGGCCTGCCTTGGCTGCGCGGTAGAGCCGCTTGACATGCTGCAGCGCGCCGTTGGAGCTCACACCCACGGGCTTGTCCAGCAGCAATACGCCGTCTACGGGGCGTTTGTCGCGCTTCACGTTCACCACCGCCGGCCTACTGATCGCGATGACGCTTGGTGTCTTCCGCCACGGCTGCGTCGATCAACTGATCGAGCCGCATGCCTCGCTCGATGGAAGTATCGTGCACGAAATGCAACTGCGGCATCACCCGCAACTTGATGCGCTTGGCCACCTCGCTGCGCAGAAAACCGGCCGCCGACTGTAGCCCTTGCAGTGCCTGCTGCACACGCGCCTGGTCGCCGAGCAGGCTGAAATACACCTTGGCATGAGCGTAATCATTGCTCACTTCCACGTCGGTGATCGTCACCATGCCCACGCGCGGGTCCTTCACCTCCAGTCGCAGCAATTCCGCCAGCTCGCGCTGGATCTGGTCGGCAACTCGACGTGGACGGGCAAAATCTTTCGCCATGGTTCAGGATTGCCTGCGTCTACAGGGAACGGGCGACTTCTACCACTTCGAACACCTCGATCTGGTCGCCCTCGCGGATATCGTTGAAGTTCTTGATCGACAGACCACACTCGAACCCTGCCTTGACTTCCTTGACGTCCTCCTTGAAGCGCTTGAGGGAATCGAGCTCCCCGGTGTGGATGACCACGCCATCGCGGATGACCCGCACCATAGCGCCCCGCTTGACCACGCCTTCGAGCACATAGCAGCCGGCGACCGTGCCAACCTTCGAGATGCGGAAGACCTGGCGCACTTCCACCAGACCGATCTCCTGTTCTTTTTTCTCGGGCGCCAGCATGCCGGACATGGCAGCCTTGATCTCGTCCACGGCGTCGTAAATGATGTTGTAGTAACGCACATCCACGCCCGAGCTCTGGGCGAGCTTGCGTGCCTGCGCATCCGCGCGCACGTTGAAGCCGATGATCACGGCTTTGGATGCCAGAGCCAGATTCACGTCCGACTCCGTGATGCTGCCCACCCCGCTGTGGATAATGTTGACCTTCACCTCAGGCGTAGAAAGTTTGCTCAGGGCGTGCGCCAAAGCTTCCTGGGAACCCTGGACGTCGGCCTTGATGATGAGCGCCAGCGATTTCACCTCGCCCTCGGCCATTTGTTCGAAGATGTTCTCCAGCTTGGCTGCCTGCTGTTTAGCCAATTTCACGTCGCGGTACTTGCCCTGGCGAAACAGCGCGATCTCGCGCGCCTTGCGTTCGTCGAGCACGACGATGGCCTCTTCGCCCGCCTGGGGCACGTCGGAAAGACCCAGAATTTCCACGGGAATGGAGGGCCCGGCCTCTTTCACTTGGCGGCCGTTCTCGTCGAGCATGGCGCGCACCCGTCCGAAGGCCGTGCCTGCAAGGAGGACATCGCCCTGGCGGAGAGTGCCGGATTGCACCAGGATGGTCGCCACCGGACCTCGCCCCTTGTCCAGACGCGATTCGATCACCAGACCCTTGGCTGGGCAATCCCGCGGGGCTTTGAGATCCATCACTTCGGCCTGCAAGAGCACTCGTTCCAGAAGCTCGTCGATGCCCTGCCCGGTCTTGGCCGACACTTCCACGAACATCGTGTCTCCCCCCCATTCCTCAGGCACCACCCCCTGGGCCGACAGTTCCTGTTTGACCCGTTCCGGGTTGGCTTCCGGCTTGTCGATCTTGTTGATTGCCACCACCACCGGCACGTTCGCCGCCTTGGCATGATGAATGGCCTCGATAGTCTGGGGCATCACGCCGTCATCGGCCGCCACCACCAGGATCACGATATCCGTCGCCTTGGCGCCGCGGGCGCGCATGGCCGTGAAGGCTTCATGGCCCGGCGTATCCAGGAAGGTCACAACGCCGCGCGGCGTTTGCACGTGATAGGCGCCGATATGCTGCGTGATACCCCCTGCCTCGCCACTCGCCACGCGGGTGCGACGAATGTAGTCGAGCAGCGAAGTTTTGCCATGGTCCACGTGGCCCATGACAGTGACCACGGGCGCGCGAGGTAGCGCCTCGACTTCCTTGATCTGAGCCTCTTCCAGGTACGCTTCCGGATTGTCCAGCGCCGCGGGCTTGGCGACGTGGCCCATTTCCTCGACCACGATCATGGCCGTTTCCTGGTCGAGCACCTGATTGATGGTGACCATGGTGCCCATTTTCATCAGCACCTTGATGACCTCGGCCGCCTTGACTGCCATGCGGTGGGCTAGTTCGCCCACAGTGATGGTCTCCGGCACCAGCACTTCGCGCACGATGGGTTCCTGTGGGGCCGTGAAACTATGGCTACCCTCTTCGCCCTTGTGGCGGCCCGGTTTGCCCTTCTCACGCCAGGCCCCGCCGGTGAGATCGCCCTTGACCTTGATGCCGCGTTTCTTTGCACCACCTTCCTCGACCCACCCGGCGGCAAGGGCCGGCTTCTTCTTGCCACCTTTCTTCTTCTCGGCCTCGGTTTTCTCCTCGGCCTTCGGAATGTGCAGCGTGCCCTCGGTCTTCGCCTCGACCGCGGCAGGCGGCGCGGTCTCGGCGACGGGCGCAGCCGGCTTGGCTTCTTCGACTACCGGCTTGACTTCTTCCTCCGCCGGTTTCTTGGCGCGGCTGCGCTGGGCGCGCTTCTCGGCTTCTTCCTTCTGGCGTGCGATCAGTTCGGCTGCCTTGCGCGCTTCCTCCTCACGTTTGGCCAGCTGCTCGGCATCGATCACTGCCTGTGTGGGTTTGGCTTCCACCACCGGTTCCGCAGCCGGAGCAACCAAATCCCGTTTGACGAACACGCGCTTCTTGCGCACTTCCACCTGGATCGTGCGCGCCTTGCCTGTGGCATCCGCCTTGCGGATTTCCGTGGTCTCGCGCCGGGTCAGTGTGATCTTGCTGCGACTCTCCTTCACACCGTGGGCACGACGCAGATAATCCAACAGCTGCGCCTTGTCCTGTTCGGTCAAGGGATCTTCGGCAGCGCGCTTGTTCACCCCGGCCGCTCTCAGCTGTTCCAGCAGAACCGTTTCTGCCACCCCCAGCTCCGAGGCAAATTGCGCTACGTTCATTTGTGGCATTGAAGCCCTCCGTCCATTCCGTCTATTGCTCTCAGCTGTTGGTTTGTTCAGCCGCAAACCACGGCGCGCGTGCCGTCATGATCAGCGTCTTGGCCCGCTCCGGATCCATACCCGTCATCTCCACCAGATCGTCCACCGCGAGATCGGCCAGTTCTTCCACCGTGGAAATGCCCTTGGTCGCCAGCAGCCGTGCCGTTTCCGGATCCATGCCTTCCATGGTCGCAAGATCCTCGGCCACATGTTCGACCTTCTCTTCGCTGGCGATCGCCTCGGTGAGCAAGACATTGCGCGCCCGGCTACGCAGCTCGTTGATGGTATCTTCGTCGAAAGCCTCGATTTCCAGCATCTCGGACAAGGGCACGTAGGCGATCTCTTCCAGACTGGTGAATCCTTCCTCCACCAGCACCTGCGCCACTTCCGCGTCCACATCGAGCTTCTCCATGAACTCCTTCATGATGCGCTCGGCTTCCTCGGCACTCTTTTGCTGCGCTTCCTCGGCGGTCATGATATTGAGGTCCCAGCCGGTGAGTTCGGAAGCCAGCCGCACGTTCTGGCCGCCACGCCCAATGGCCTGCGCTAGCTGTTCTTCCTCGACAACGACATCCATGCTGTGTTTCTCTTCGTCCACTACGATGCTGGAGATCTCTGCCGGCGCCAGCGCATTGATCACGAACTGCGCAGGATCGGAGGACCAGAGCACGATATCGACACGCTCTCCCGCCAGCTCACTAGTCACTGCTTGCACCCGCGAGCCGCGCATGCCGATGCAAGTCCCCTGCGGATCGATGCGCGGATCATTGGACTTGACCGCGATCTTGGCCCGCACCCCTGGATCGCGGGCCGCAGCCTTGATCTCGATCAGGCCTTCTTCGATCTCCGGCACTTCCAGCTCGAACAGCTTGACCAGAAACTCCGGCGTAATCCGTGAAAGAATGAGTTGCGGACCCCTAGCGGCACGATCGATCTTGAGCAGATAGGCACGCACACGGTCGCCGACGCGCAGGTTCTCCTTGGGAATCATCTGGTCCCGCGGCAGCACGGCCTCGATACGTCCCGACTCGATGATGGCATTGCCGCGCTCCATCCGCTTGATCACGCCGGTGACCAAGTGTTCCTTGCGCTCAAGGAAATCATTCAGGATCTGTTCGCGTTCAGCCTCGCGGATCTTTTGCAGGATCACTTGCTTCGCGGTCTGCGCGCCGATACGACCGAATTCGATCGGCTCCAGGTGTCCCTCGATCACGCCTCCGATCTCCACGTCAGGCTGTTTTTTTCTGGCCTCAGACAGGGGGATTTGCAGGCCCTCGTCTAGATACTCCTCGTCTGGCACCACATGCCAGCGGCGGAAGGTCTCATATTCGCCCGTTTCCCGGTTGATGGCGACCCGCACGTCCACATCCTCGTGGAAACGTTTTTTCGTCGCCGAGGCAAGCGCCAACTCAAGTGCCGAGAACACCACCTCCTTGTCCACGTTCTTTTCGCGCGCTAGCGCATCCACCACCAGCAGAATCTCGCGGCTCATACAACAACCTCCGGTCAAATATTGGGGATCAGACGCGCCTTGTCGATGTTCGCGAGCTCGAACGTCTTCAGCATCCCGTCCACATCCATTTCCAGCACTCCGTCGTGCACGCCCTTGAGCACGCCGGTGACGTTACGGCGGCCCTCCACCGGCACACGCAGCTTCACCTGCGCGCGCTCTCCTGCAAAGCGCTCGAAGTCTGCCACCTTCTTCAGTGGGCGGTCGAGGCCTGGCGAAGACACCTCCAGGCGGTCGTAGTCGTAATCGAGCTCGACAGCAAGCAAACGTGTCAGATGGTTGCTCACCCGCACACAGTCATCGATGGTGATGCCGCCAGGCTTGTCGATGAACAGGCGCACCAACCTGCCCCGGTTGCTGAGCTCCAGGTCCACCAGCTCGTACCCGAGTCCGGGCAACGTCTTTTCAAACAGTGCTTGCAAGTCCATGCGACCGCCAGAAACAAAAAATGGGCGCAACGCCCATCCCTTAAGTTGGCCATTATAACAAGAAAACAACGACTAAGGAAGGAACGGCCTCTTGCCTTCCAATGGGAGATGAATCTGAGCGGGGCGCGTGATTCCAACGACAGATGAGTCTGAAATCGGGTAGGCAGGTCCTCCTTGGAGGAGGATCGTGTTCATCAATACCCAAGCCCTCAAGACCCTGGATTAGGTGCGCGCTTTTCTCGACGGCGCCTCGGCGGTGCAGTTCCAGGCGGTCGAGCGTGAAGCGCGCCACCGCTTTGTCGAAGCCGTCCTGCGACGCTTCGACTATCCCCGCCCGGGCCGCACTGGG
This sequence comes from Thiobacter sp. AK1, assembly GCF_039822265.1. Taxonomy (NCBI): domain Bacteria; kingdom Pseudomonadati; phylum Pseudomonadota; class Betaproteobacteria; order Burkholderiales; family Thiobacteraceae; genus Thiobacter; species Thiobacter aerophilus. The sequence continues at coordinate 425 of NZ_JBAJEX010000019.1, read as the reverse complement.
TGCGGCCTGATCCTGCGATTTCTGTCCAAAATGACCGGCTATTCGCGCCAGCAAACCACCCGCCTTGTCGCCCAGTGGCGGGCCGACGGCAGGCTCGCCGATCGCCGCGGCCCACCCGCGCAGCCCTTCCCCCGTCGCGATAGCGAGCCTAATGCGCGGCTTTTGGCCGAGCTGGATCAGTTGCACCACACCCTCTCGGGGCCGACCACCAAGAAGCTCACCCAGCGCGCCGTCAGGCGCTATGGCCAAACCGAATACGCCCGCCTCCCCCGTATTTCGGTCGCGCACTTGTAAACCTGCGCCAGTCTCAGGCTCATCGCCGCCAGCCCACCAATTGGCCCGCTGCCGAAATGCAAAAGCCCTGACTGGTGTAGTCAGGGCTTTTGGGTGTGGGGTGCCTGGCGGTGACCTACTTTCGCAGAGGG
>NZ_JBAJEX010000018.1 GCF_039822265.1 Thiobacter sp. AK1 | reverse complement strand
CACGCGCGAGGCCGCGATGGCCGACCTGTTCCATTACATTGAAGTGTTTTACAACCGGAGACGCCGCCACTCCACGCCCAAGGGCAAGTCGCCGATCCAGTTCTTGCAGCACTGGATCAGCACTCAGCATAAGCAAAATCTGGCAACATGAAACCCGCCCCTTGGAAGACGAAAAACAGAGGGAAGGTCAGTCTGCCTGGCAACAGGTAAGTAGATGCCGGTTCGAGTCCGGCCCCGCGTCGCCCGTCACGCGCTATCCGACAGGCTCATCCCCTGAGCCACCCCTTGCTGCATCATCGCCGGCATGAAAAGCGCCATGACTGATTTCCATCGTGCCGTCCCGCCAGCACTGACTTTCGGCGCATCCCATGCGCGGCTGCCTGCGGTGCGCGCGCGGCTGTGGCTATCGGCCCAGGCGCTGCGAGAACACGACGACGACCCGCGCCTGTGGCTGAACCTTACCGATGGCCGGGTGCTGGCGCTGCGCCTTGCACATGCCACGCTTGGCGACGATGCGGTGATCGCGCCGATCGTCGAAGCGCTTGCCGATGATGCTCAAGGCTACTGCTACGAGCTCGATCTTCCCGAGGTCGGCTTCGTGCAGGTGCTGTATGCCGCGCCGGTGCTGCCGCAGCCCTCACGCCTGCACGCGGGCTATCTCTACTCGGCGGAGTTTCGCGCCTTCGCAGATAGCCTCGATGCCGAGGTGATGCAGCTCCTGCTCGCACTGGAGCGCGAGCCCACGCCGGTTGCCGCCACCGGCGGGCGCACGCCGCACCCGGCGCCGCTGCGTTATCTCGCCTCAGTGCGCAACTACAACCGGCTCGCCCCCCTGCCGCCGCCGCTGCGCGAGCGGCGCTTGCAGGCGCTGGCGCGCTTTCCGGCGCTGGTCGCGCCCATTCTGCTCACGCTGCACCATTCGCCCAATCTTTTCGATGGCAAGCGCCACGCCTGGCGCATGAAAAGCGATGCGGTGCAAGAAGCCATCGATCAGGGCAAAGACCTCACCGGGGCGCTGGCGGCCTTCTGGGGCATCTCGCGCGGGCTGGTGCGCGCGCCGGTCAATGCGGCGATGTGGGGCGGTAGAAACGGCGATGAGCGGCGGCTCTATCTGCAACTGCTCGATGCGTTGCCCGACAACCAGCGCCCGACGCTTTCTGACTTCGAACGCTGGCTGCCCTATCTGCCCAACTACTTCATGCTGTTCAACGCGGCGGGAGCAGAAGGCGAGACGCGGCTGATGCCGGTGCCACCCGAGGTTCATCGCGGCGCGTTCCGGCTCGGCTGGAACCTCACCTGGCGCGCGGCCTCCGAGCATTTCGGCAACCTGCTCGATGCGATGACCGACTGCGACGATTTCCTCCACGCGGCGCGCGAGCGGGCGGCGGCGCTCTTGAAAGATCGCTATGGGCCGAAGCCCGCGCGGCTGGCTGCCGGCTGGCTGGCCTGCTTCGGGCTTACCGGGCTGCTTGGGGCCTCCGCGCGCTGGCACCGGCGGCGCCCCAAGTCTGCGCCCATGCCACCCGATCTCTCTTTGCCGGCAATCGTCGGTGAGCTTCATGAGAACGACAAGGACGCCATCGAGCTGATTACCCCCACGATGCTGGTCGACGAAGGGCAGCGCATGCAGCACTGCGTGGGCAGCCCGCGTTACTGGGAGGCATCGGTGGCCGGCACGCGGATTTTTCACCTCGTTTGCGGCCGCGAGCAGGCTACCGCCAAATACCGGCCACGTCTGCGCGAGGATGTCGATTACGACACGGTATATGCGCTGGTGCAGCTACGCGGGCCGTTGAACCGGGCTGTCAGCCCCGAGATGGAAGCCTGGGCGCGGCGCATCGAGGCGGTGCTCAACGAACCCGAACGGAATGATGCGCGCTGGGCCGCGCTGGAAGCGCGCGGGCGCATCGAGGTGCGGCTTTTGGATGAGCGGCTCAAGGTAGGGTGGCGCGCCGGCTGGCTCGACCCCAAGTCGGAGCGGCAATTGAAGCGCGTGCTCGAATGGCTCAAACGGCCTCTGCCGGGGCCCAACGTGCTGCTCGTCGCCCATGTCGCCGGGTTTCAATACCACCAGGGGCCGGAAGTGGAAGCGTCGCTATCGCTAGGCGATCCCCTGACGCTTTGCCATGAGCGTGACAACCCGCACGACCCTCTGGCGGTGCGCATCGAATGGCGCGGGGCCAAGCTCGGCTACGTGCCCCGGCCGCAGAACGCGGAGATTGCCGCGCGCTTGATCATGGGCGAGAGGCTCACCGCACGCATCGACGCGCTCGAGCTCGAGGCCGAGCCCTGGCAGCGGGTGGGGTTCGTGATCGAAACCATCGACGAGAACGACCATGCTCCATAACCGGTATTGCGGCGACTGGCAGCCTTCGCCCCGCTGGCAGGCCACGGCCTATGCCAAACGCCGCGGCTTCTTCGAGGCGCACCCGGAGCACTGCAACAATCTTGTGCCCTGCCCGGCCTGCGGCTATCCGACGCTCGAGCGGCGCAACAGTTATGAGGTTTGCAGCCTGTGTGGATGAGAAGACGACGGCCAGGACGACCCCTACGCCCACGAGTACTGGGGCGGACCCAACGGTCGGCTCACACTCGACCAGGCGCGGGAAAATTTCGAGGTCACCGGATGCCTGTATTCCGAAACCGAACATGAATTCCTTCCCGTCACCGCGGCCGTCATGTTCGATCCTCGCGTCCTGAAGGCCAAAAAGCGGCTCTGCCGCGCCTTTGAAGCCTTGATGACGCTTTCCTCGCCCGCCGCCATTCGGGCGCAGTGGGAGGAAATCGATACCCTGTGGCGCGCGTGGTGGGACACCGAAAAACAGGTCAGAAAGCAAGTTGAGCAGGCCATGCGGCGCAAAACGCCGAAGGGAGGCTCACGATGATCGAGGCGCGGACATGGCGGAATCCTTGATCGCCACCGTGCTCGGGCTTTATCTGGCGCTCACTCTGGCGCCGGTGATCGTGGCCTGGCGGCGCGGGCGGCCTGCGAAGGAAATCCGCAAGGCGTTTTGGTGGTGGCGGCTGCCAGAAGACTGGTGAAACACATTCTCTGCACCGCGTCTGTCACACCTTCATTGCGCACCTTCTCTTTACAGATCGCAGTCGCAGTCGCTACCGCCAAACAGCGACATGAGCGCCGAGATGCCCAAGGCGATGAACGCCAATCGGAACAGGCCGCTGGAAAATGGCCGATCGGGACCCGCGAACAAAAGCGAGAGAACCATCAGAAACACGAAAACGAAGAAGCTTTCGGTGCTGATACCGGCATAGGCGGCGAGGATGAAGTCGATGATCATGGTCTGCCTCCCTTGGGATGGCGCAAGTCTATCGGCCAGGTGGCTCAAATAGTGAGCCTCAAGACTTGTTCGAAGGGCGAGCCTGGTACGATGCCGCCACCGCCGCCGCTTCCCCGGCCACGCGACGGCGCAGGTTCTCGGGTGCCTCGACCACCACATGCCGGCCGTGGCGCAGGATGTCCATCACCAGCTCGCGTTCGTCGGCATAGGGGACGGTGAGCCGGAAGCTCCCGTCGGAGCGCCACTCGCCGGTTTGCGCCGGATGCCAGGTTTCCGCCGCCACCCAGCGCGCGCGCTCGGGCGAGAAGCGCAACACTGCCCGCTGCCGGGCCTTGCCCGAGAAGATGCCGTAGGCGCTGGCGTAATGGGCATCCATCGTGGCCTCGGGGATCTCGCGCGCCACTTGGGAGAGGGTTCTTGCCCGCTGAATCGTGTCGAGCGAAAAGGTGCGCAACGCCCGCCGCCAATGACACCAGGCATCCAGATACCAGTTGTCGCGGTAATGCACCAGGCGCTGCGGCGAGACGACGCGGGTGTTGACCTCATTGCGCGTGCGGTTGAAAGCCTCGATTTCCACGCGCCGGCGCTCCAGCAGCGCATGGGCAATTTCGGCGAAGCATTTCGGCTCGAGACGCCGGCGGCCTACCGAGAGAATGCGAACCCGCCGGGTAATGTCGCTTGCGGCATGCCCCGAGCTTTCCAGCAGCGCCATCAGCCGCGCCTGCAAGGGCGCGAGGTGCGCGGCAAGAATCCCCGGCTCGATCTCGGCGAGCAGCTTGTGCGCGGCCAGGAGCGCATAGGCTTCATCGGCGGAAAACCAAAGACCAGGCAGCGCATAGGCCGGGCCGGTGGTTCTTTCCTGCGCGAAGAGGTAGCCGCCTGCCGCGCGATCCCAGACGATTGGCGCGTTGAGCCGCTCGCGCAGGTATTCGAGATCGCGCTTGAAGGTCGCGCGCGAGACTTCCAGCTCGCGCAAAAATGCCTCCAGCGCCACCACACCCCGCGCGGTGAGCATCTGGTCGATCTTGTAGAAGCGTTCCGTGCGGTTCATGTCGCTCCCCTCGAGCCTGCAGAGCCCTCCTGTTCGTTATCCGGAATCAAGGGCGGGTTCTCCATCGATGACCCCTTGCTCGTGGCAACCCGCTTGGTGATGCAATCCGGCTGCTCCAGTGGGAGGAGCTTTAGCCGCGACCCCGAGCATTCCGGCGCCGAGCCAGGGCGAGCACCGCCAGCACATAGCCTGACAGCGCATAACCCACGAAGAACAGGAACAATACCTGGGCTGGCTTGTACACCACCAGGGCAAAGCCAATCACGATGAGCAAAAGCGCCACGAAGGGGATGCTCTTGCGCATATTGATCTCCTTGAAGCTGTAGTAGCGCAGGTTGGAGACCATGCTCAAGCCGGCGAACAGGGTGAGCGCCCAAGCTGACCAGACCACGTCCCGGCCAAGGATCTCGTAGTCCGTCATCACCCACACCAGCCCTGCCACCAGCGCTGCCGCCGAGGGGCTGGGCAGGCCCTGGAACCAGCGTTTGTCGGCCACGTCCAGCTTGGTGTTGAAGCGCGCCAGGCGTAGCGCCGCGCCCACGCAGAAGACGAAGGCAGCAATCCAGCCCAGCTTGCCCAGATCCTTGAGTGCCCACACGTACACCACCAAGGCGGGGGCCACCCCGAAGGACACCATATCGGACAAGCTGTCGTATTCGGCCCCGAAAGGGCTCTGGGTCTTGGTGAGCCGCGCCACGCGTCCATCCAGGCCGTCCAGGATCATGGCCACGAAGATGGCCACCGCCGCATGCTCGAAGCGCCCACTCATTGCCTGGACGATGGCGTAGAAACCCGCGAACAGGGCAGAAGTGGTAAACAGGTTGGGCAGCAGGAAGATGCCCTTGCGGCGGAGTGCTGGGTCGATCAGGGGACGATGCGGGCCGGGCATGGTGGGGGATTAAAGCACAGCCACCGCGGGCCGACTAGCGCACCGGTAAATGGGCAAGCACCGTCCGACCCGCATAAACCTTCTCGCCCAGGGTAACATCGACCGTGCTCTCGGGCGGCAGGTACACGTCCAGACGCGAGCCGAAGCGGATGAAACCATAACGTTGCCCGAGATCCAGGCGATCACCCGGCTTGACATAGCACAGAATACGGCGCGCGATGAGGCCTGCAATCTGTACCACGGTAACTGGTACGCCGGCCTCAGTGGTCATCAACACCGCATTGCGCTCGTTCTCGGCGGACGCCTTGTCGAGCGCGGCATTGACGAAGGCGCCGGGAAAATAACGCACCGCCTCCACCGTCCCGGCCACCGGACTGCGCTGGGAGTGGGCATTGAACACGTTCATGAACACGCTGATTCTGCGTGCCGGGACCTGGCGATAAGGATCGGTGGTGTGTTCCACCACGATCACGCGCCCATCGGCGGGTGAGAGCACCACATCCTGACCGGTCGCGGCAGGCACACGCGGGGGATCGCGGAAAAATTGCAGCACGAACACCACCCACATCCACAAGGGAAACGCCGCCCAGCGCCCGGCCAACAGGTGGACCAGCAGCGCAACCAGCAGCGAAGCAGCCAGGATGGGCCAGCCCTCGCGCGCGATGATGGGGTGGGGGTAGCGGGACATGAAGGAATCGGGAAAGGGCCAGGGGCGAGCCAGGCCCGCCCCATGATGCATGGGCGCCTGGCGTCGATCAGTTCTTGGAAGTATCGACCAGCTTGTTCTTGGCGATCCAGGGCATCATGGCGCGCAACTTGGCGCCCACCACCTCGATGGGATGCTCCGCCATGAGACGCCGGCGCGCCGTCATTTCCGGATAGCCCATGCGGCCTTCCAGAATGAACTGCTTGGCATAGCTGCCATTCTGGATGTTAGCCAGGGCCTCGCGCATGGCCTGCCGCGAGTGTTCGTTGATGACCTTGGGCCCGGTGACGTACTCACCATACTCCGCGTTGTTGGAAATCGAGTAATTCATGTTGGCGATACCGCCTTCGTACATGAGGTCCACGATCAGCTTGAGCTCGTGCAGACACTCGAAATACGCCATTTCGGGCGCATAGCCGGCCTCCACCAGGGTCTCGAAGCCCGCCTTCACCAGTTCCACTGCACCGCCGCACAGCACCGCCTGTTCACCGAACAGGTCGGTTTCGCACTCCTCGCGGAAGGTGGTCTCGATCACGCCACCGCGCGTACCGCCGTTGGCTGCGGCATAGGAGAGAGCAATATCGCGCGCCTTCTTGGAAACGTCCTGGTGGACCGCGATCAGGGAGGGCACGCCCCCACCCTGAGTATAGGTGGACCGCACCAGATGGCCCGGCCCCTTGGGCGCGATCATGATCACATCCAGATCGGCGCGCGGTGTGATCTGACCGTAGTGGATGTTGAAACCATGGGCAAAAGCTAACGCCGCCCCCTTCTTGATATTGGGCTCGATCTCATTGGCATAGACCATGGGCTGCTGCTCGTCTGGGACCAGCACCATCACCAGGTCGGCATCTTTTACTGCGGTGCCCACTTCCTTCACGTTGAGCCCGGCCTTCTTCGCCTTGTCCCAGGAGGCGCCGCCCTTGCGCAGGCCCACCGTCACCTTGACACCCGAGTCCTGGAGATTGAGGGCATGGGCGTGCCCCTGGGAGCCGTAACCGATGATGGCGACCTTCTTCTTGCGGATGATGGAGAGGTCGGCATCCTTGTCGTAATAAACTTTCATCTTCGTCTTCCTTATTCAAAATCAACAGTCAGACACGGAAGCACGCGACAAGCCGGGCAACTCGCTATGCCCTGTGCCTCTGTGGTGAAACTAAATCTTCAGCACCCGCGCGCCGCGGCCCATGCCGCACGCACCAGTGCGCACCGTCTCCAAGATCACCGCCGGATCGAGGGCTTCCAGGAAAGCGTCCAGCTTGCCGCCGTTGCCGGTGAGCTCGATGGTGTAGGTGTTGTCGGCAACGTCGATGATGCGCCCGCGGAAAATGTCGGACATGCGCTTCATTTCCTCGCGGCCCTCGCCTTCCGCCTTTACTTTGACGAGCATCAGCTCACGCTCGATGTGGGCCCCCTCGTTGAGATCCAACACCTTGATCACGTCGATCAGTTTGTTGAGCTGCTTGATAATCTGCTCGATCACCTCATCCGAGCCGCTGGTGACGATGGTCATGCGCGACAGGGAGGCGTCTTCGGTGGGTGCCACGGTGAGCGATTCGATATTGTAGCCGCGCGCGGAGAACAGCCCCGCCACGCGCGAAAGCGCTCCGGCTTCATTTTCGATGAGGATGGAAATGATGTGGCGCATGATGGTTCTTCAGAGATCTTCGGCCAGGATCATCTCGGACAGGCCCTTGCCGCCCGGCACCATGGGATAGACGTTCTCGGTCTGGTCGGTGATGAAGTCGAGGAAGACCAGCTGGTCCTTGAGCTTGAAGGCCTCCTTGAGCGCCCCTTCCACATCCGCAGGTTTCTCGATACGCATGCCCACGTGCCCATAGGCTTCCGCCAGCTTGACGAAATCCGGCAACGCATCCATGTAGGATTCCGAATAACGGTTACCATGGAAGAATTGCTGCCACTGGCGCACCATGCCCATGTAGCGGTTGTTGAGGTTGATGATCTTGATGGGCAGGTGGTATTGCTTGCAGGTGGATAGTTCCTGAATGTTCATTTGGATGCTGGCTTCGCCCGTGATGCAGGCCACCGTGGCGCGCGGGAAGGCGAGCTTCACCCCCATCGCGGCCGGCAGCCCGAAGCCCATGGTGCCCAGCCCGCCGGAATTGATCCAGCGGCGCGGCTTGTCGAACTTATAGTACTGCGCCGCCCACATCTGGTGCTGGCCCACGTCGGAAGTGATGTAGGCATCCCCCTTGGTCACTTCCCACAGCTTCTCGATCACGAATTGTGGCTTGATGACCTTGGCCGTGCGGTCGTACTTGAGGCAGTTCTTGGCGCGCCACAGCTCGATCTGCGTCCACCAGGTCTTGAGGGCGGCAGCATCGATTCTTTCCTTGGAGGTCTGTACCAACTTGAGTATCTCGTCCAGCACGTTGCCCACGTCACCAACGATGGGCACATCCACCCGCACCCGTTTGGAGATGGAGGACGGGTCGATGTCGATGTGTATGATCTGGCGCTTTTCCTGGTAGAAGTGCTGGGGGTTGCCGATGACGCGGTCGTCGAAGCGGGCACCCACCGCCAGCAGCACGTCACAATGCTGCATGGCCATGTTGGCTTCATAGGTGCCGTGCATCCCCAGCATGCCCAGGAACTGGGGATCGGTCTCGGGGAAGCCACCCAACCCCATCAGCGTGCCGGTGCAGGGCACGCCCAGGGTCTTTACCAGACGGGTCAGCCGCTCCGCTGCATTGCCCAGGATCACGCCGCCGCCGAAATAGACGTAGGGCCGCTTGGCGGAGAGCAAGAGCTGCACCGCCTTCTTGATCTGCATGGGATGGCCCTTGGTCACCGGATTGTAGGAGCGCAGCGTGATCTTCTTGGGGTACTCGAAGGTCGTTTTCTGAATGGTGACGTCCTTGGGGACGTCCACCACCACCGGGCCCGGGCGGCCCGTCGAGGCGATGTGAAAGGCTTTTTTCAGGGTGAGCGCCAGATCACGCACATCCTTCACTAAGAAGTTGTGCTTCACGCAAGGGCGGGTGATGCCCACCATGTCCACTTCTTGGAAGGCATCCATGCCGATGGCCGCGGTGGGCACCTGCCCGCTGATGACCACCATGGGAATAGAATCCATATAGGCCGTGGCAATGCCGGTTACGGCATTGGTCGCACCCGGGCCACTGGTCACCAGGGCCACCCCCACCTTGCCCGAGGCGCGGGCAAAACCATCCGCGGCATGGACCGCCGCCTGCTCGTGGCGCACCAACACATGCTTGATCTTGTTCTGCTTGAAAATCTCGTCGTAGATGAACAACACCGCGCCGCCTGGATAGCCGAAGACGTATTCCACGCCTTCTTCCTGCAGGCAGCGCACGACGATCTCGGCGCCCGTCAGCTCCATGATGTGATTGCCCTGAATCTTGGGGAAAATTAGGAAAAGAACGTGAAACACTAACGTTTGGCCGCGCTCCGGTCAAGGGGAAGGCCGGACAGAAACGCGGGCTTGCGCCCTGCTCGCCCGGGTGAAAAACGCGGCCCCCGCCTGGCGGTGCAGGGCGGTTTTGCTACCATTGCGGCTTCCCGACCCAGCAATCGAAGGTACTGCCCTGGCGACTTCCCACGAACTATCCGAATTCCTGAAATCCGTGGAGCGGCGCGCCTACAAGCAAGCGCAGTTCGCCGTAGGGGACAGCCATCACGCCCTGGACGTGGTGCAGGATGCCATGCTCAAGCTCGTGAGCAAGTACGCCGATAAACCGGCGGAAGAGCTGCCCCTGCTGTTTCAGCGCATCCTGCAAAACGCCATTCGCGACCATTACCGGCGGCAGAAGGTGCGCAATCTGTGGGTGACGCTGTTCTCCGGTCTGTCCTCCCACGGGGAGGATGAGTCCGCGGAACACGATCCGTTGGACACCCTCCAATCAGCAGAGGAGCCTGGCGCGAACAACGCAGGGGCCAATCCGGCCAGCACCGTGGAACGCATGCAAACCCTTGCCTTGATTGAGGAAGCCCTACAAACATTGCCGCTACGTCAACGTCAAGCCTTCCTCCTGCGTTATTGGGAAGGACTGGATGTGACGCAGACCGCCCAGGTCATGGGCTGTTCCGAAGGCAGCGTGAAGACCCATTGTTCGCGCGCCACGCATGCGCTGGCCGAGGCCTTGAAGGCGAAAGGAATCGAGCTATGAACGAGACCGAATTTGCACGTAGGATCCGCGAACATCTGAACTTTGGCGCGTGCCACCTGGACCGCAAAGTCCTCACGCGTCTGGAGGCCGCGCGCCGTCAGGCTCTGGCCGGCCTGGCTGTGGAACCGGCACACGAACACGCCTGGCAATGGGCCACCGCTGGCCACGGGCGGCACGGCAGCCATCCCACCCTGCGCCGCTGGTTGCCCCTGGCCATGCTGCTGGCCCTGCTCGCCGGCGCCCTCTACTGGCAGCAGACGTTCCACACCCCGGACGAGGACGTGGACGCGGCTCTGCTGGCAGACGACCTACCGCTCGACGCGTATTTGGACCACGGGTTCCAGGCATGGCTCGAACGCTCCTCGCAACGCTGATCGCTGGCACTCTGGCCTCCGCCGCCCTCGCTGCGGGGCCGGCCGCGCCGCCCCCGCCAGCGTCATCCGCGCCGACGGCGGCGCCGGCACCCACCAAGTCGGCCCCTGCCTGGCATCAGCTCACCCCGGCGCAACGCGAGGTGCTCGCCCCCCTCGCGCAGCAATGGGACCGCATGCCGGACCACCAGCGGCGACGGCTCATCGTCGTGGCCAACAAGTATCCGAAAATGACGCCGCAGGAGCAGCAGCGGGTGCAAGCACGTCTCACGGAATGGGCGCGCCTGACACCCGAACAGCGGGAGCTGGCGCGGGAGCGCTACAAGAAACTCAAGAAACTCCCACCCGAGAAGCACAAGGAAGTAAAGCAGAAGTGGCAGGAATACCAGGCGCGCAAGCAGGCGCCTAGCCCCGAAACAGGGGCACCGATTCCCTATGTCACGGGAAGCGAGCCCGACGAGTGAGTTCACTCGTGGGAGATTTCTTCCAGGGCCCTCATCACCTCGTTGACCTTGGCGTCTTTGTTCTCCACCATGGCCACCACGTTGCCGATGCTACACACGCTCAGCTTGTCGCCCCGCACGACCCAGCCTTTCGCCGGTGTCCAGCCGTTCATCTGGGAAAACAGGGAAAAGGCATCGGTATGGCCAGAGATCATGCGGCGATACCAGTGGGCGAAGCGTGCCAGGTTGGTGACCGTCTCGTCCGGGATGACCCCCATGCCCTCAATGATGCTGCCATCATCCTGAAATCGGCAAACGGCCAGCACGCCGTCCAGTATCAGCAACCGTTTCAGCATCGCCAGCCCCTCAAGCCTTGAACTCGGCGAGGGCAGCGAAGGCGGCTTCGTAGTCGGCGTCGCGGTTGCGCACCACCACCCCATAGTTGCCATTCACCACTGCCGACCAGTCCAGCCCCACCAGGGAGAAACCCTGCAGTGGCTCGAAGCCGGTCTGGCCGGTGAGCGCCTCCCAGCCGCGCGCTTCGAGGGTGGCTACCGCGAGATTGGCAACACAAGTGTGGGCCAACAGATCCAACACCTGAGGCGTGAGTTCCGTGCCCTCCTTGACCTGGTGGGCGACCAAATCGCCTTTGTCGGTATAGTGGAACGCGGCTAGCGCGCCAGGCACTTGCATCAGACGGTCGAGACTCATGAATGACTCCTGAGGATAAAGTAACTGGACATTGCCGGAGCCGGGGAGCGACTCAGTAGAGTTTCTCGTGCACGTCGCCACCGATCTTGGCGTACATGTACACGAGCGGGTTTTCTTCGATGTCCCCCACCTTGGCCCGCATGATGGTCATCACATCGTTGAGCAGCCCTGGGGTGTTCTGGCAGAAGCAAAAGATGTTGCCCACCACACACACCGACATGTCACGCCCGCGCACGATCCACCCCTGCAAGGGTTTGCAGCCGCAGTCCTCCGGCGCGAAGGAGGAAAATAGCTCCACCTGCATGTTCATACTCAGGGTGTTGGCACGACACAGGATCGAGGCCATGCGCGCCTGCTCCGAGGAAATGTTGCCTTCATAGGAATAGCGGTCGCCCCGGTAAGCATATTCCCCGGCGGCGATCACGCCCGGAATCTGCATGAGCTGGGTGATGATGCGCATTGACTTCCTCCCTTCCTGCCGCTACCGTCGCGGGCTGGCCGCCCACGGGCATGGCACGTTTTGACCACCTTTCGTTAGTTCCATGATAGAGAGCGCGACAATTTGTCGCAATCCCCCACCGGGCCTGCTGCGCCGTCTGGCGAGCATGGTCTATGAATCCCTGCTGCTCGCGGCCGTGCTGTTCGTGGCGGCGTTCGTATATATCCTGCTGCGCAACCCGCAGGCACCCGGCGGCATGCTCTTCTTCCGCCTCTACCTCGCGCTGGTGATTGCCGCCTATTTCCTCTGGTTCTGGACCCACGGTGGCCAGACGCTGGCGATGAAGACCTGGCGACTGCGCCTGATCGCAGCCGACGGATCGCCCGTTCGCGCGCGAATGGCCGCTAAGCGCCTGTTGTTCGCGGTGCTGGGCATCGCAGCCTTCGGCATCGGCATCCTGTGGGCGTTATGGGACCCGGACAGACAGTTCCTGCACGACCGCCTGGCAGGAACCCAGCTAATGCGCGAGTGATCTGGTAAGCGCCTAGCGCCGCTCCATCCAGGCCATCAGAACGAAGGCGAGCCCGAGGAAGAAAAGCGTAGGAAACAGGGCCGCGAACAGGGGCGGCCAATCCTGCAGCAGGCCCAGGTTGGCGAACACGCGGTTGAGCAGGTGGAAAGACAAACCCAGCATGATGCCGCCAAACACTCTTCCCCCAACGCCCCCGGCGCGCGGCTGATGCAGGGCGAAGGGCACCGCCAGCAGCACCATTACCAGGATCGCCAATGGATAGACGAACTTGCTGAAGAGGGCGATTTCGTAGCGCGCGGTGCGCTGCTTGTTTTCCTGTAGATGCCGCACGTAGGAGTAGAGGTTCCAGGCGGACATCTGCTCCGGTACCACCAGTAGCACGCTCAGCATGTCCGGATTGAGGGCCGAGCTCCAGTAGGCTTGGGGCAGGTGGGTCACGCGCACGCCCCCCGCCTCGAAATGCGTCTGTTCCACATTAGTGAGCCGCCAGCTGGAATCGGCGATGTATCGGCCTTCCTGCGCGTAGCTGATGGTGCGTAGGTTATGGGCGGAATCGAATTCGTAGATCCTTACGCCCATCAGGGTCGAATCCGGCAATACCTCGCGCACGTTGACGAAGCTGGACCCATCCTTCGTCCACAGCCCGGAGCGGAATTCCTGGGCCACCACCGCGTTCATGGCGTGGGTGCGCAACTGGGCGGCGGTGCGCTCGGCAGCTGGCACGACGAACTCCCCCACCACGAAGCCGAGCAATACGAACAGCAACCCGACGCGCAGGCCAGACAGGCCGATGCGAAAAACGGAGAAACCGGACACCCGCATCACCGTCAGCTCCGACTGGTGCGCGAGCTGGGCCAGGGCGTAGAGCGCGCCGATCAGCACGGCGATGGGGAGCAGCTCATAGACGTGGCCCGGCACTGTGAGCAGCACGTAGGCGAGGATCTGCAGCAGCCCGTAATTACCCTTGCCCAGGTTAGACAGCTCGTGGATCAGGTCGAAGAAGGCAAACAACACCACGAGGGCAGAAAACACCAAGGCGGTGCCACCCAGGATGGCGTGGGCGAGATAGCGATCGAGGATCTTCACGGACGCCTGCCAGCCAGCAGCGGCACCACCGACAGGCAGCGGTAGAACAGGAAACTCACCACCAGCGCCATCACCAGGTGCACGCTCCATAGCCCCACCCAGGGCGAAAGCTTCCCCTGCGCCACCCACGCCTGCGCCACCGACAGCAGGTTGCTGTAAATCATGTAGGCGAACACCGCAGCGACCAGGTGGAAGGACCGGCCGCTTCTGGGATTGACGTAGCTCATGGGGATCGCCAGCAAGGCTAGCAGCACGGCGGTGATGGGTAGAGCGGCCCGCCATTGCAGCTCGCCCTGGCCTTCCGGCGTGGGATTGAGCAGCAACACCCAACTGGGTATGGCCTTGATGCTGGGTTCCACCATCCTCGCCTCGAAGGGCTCCACCCGCAGCAAATAGCGCTGGAACTGCAGGATGCGGTAATCCAGGCGGCCGGCCACGCCCTCATAGCGGCGGCCATTTTCCATGATCAGAAAGCGGTCGCCGTTGGGCGCAACCCACTGACGGCCCTCGCCAGCGACGATGATGCCCAGGCGTCCATGCTGCTCCGAACGGACAAACACGTTGCGCACCGTGTCGCCGGCCAGCCCCAGACTTTCCACGAAATACACACGGTCGGCGGCTTTGCTCTCGCGAAACAGGCCAGGCGCGATCGTCGAAACTTCTTCCCGGCTCTCCACCTGGCTGCGGTATTCGGCGCTCTTCTGCACAGCCCATGGCCCCAGACCCAGGCTGATCGCGGCGATCACCAAAGTCACCGGCAAGGTCACCATCAAAAGCGGCTTGATCCACGCGGTCGCCCCCAGCCCCACGCTTTGCCAAACCACCAGCTCGTGGTCGCGCGCCATACGCGTGAGGGTCAAGAGCGCCGCCACGAACAAGGTGACGGAAAGCAGCACCGGCAGGTAATTGACGATGCTGAAACCCAGGATGACCAACACCGCCTCGGGCGGCATGACCCCGCTTGCCGCGCGGCCCAGGAAGCGGATCCAGAGGGTGGTGACAAAGATGCCCACTAGCACCGCGAATACCGCCAGGGCGTTGGTGAGCAACTCATTGACGAAAGCCCGGCGGTAAAGCATAAAACAACGAACTTTGACTTTTGGCGGGAAAAACACGAATAATTCGGGGAAAACCGGCTTAGTACAAGTTTTCGGCACGGTGCGCCATCTGGCATCACGCCCCGGCCGACCCCGAAACAATCCCTAGCGAGCATCGAGGAGTGCGAGGTGGAATTTAGCATAAAAAGCGGCAGCCCCGAGAAACAGCGTTCGGCCTGCGTCGTGGTGGGGGTGTATGAGCCGCGCAAGCTTTCCCTGGCGGGCGAGATGATCGACCGCGTTGCCAATGGCTACCTGTCGGACATCCTGCGGCGCGGTGACATGGATGGCAAGGCGGGCAGCACTTTGCTGTTGCATAACGTTCCGAACACGCTGTGTGACCGCGTGCTCCTGGTGGGTCTCGGTAAGGAGCGGGAATTCCGCGAAAACGAATACCGCAAGGCAGTACGGGCGGCGATCAAGACCCTGAACGAAACCGGCTCGATGGAGGCGGTGCTCTATCTTACCGAACTGAACGTGCGTCGGCGCAGCGTGGAATGGCGGGTCGAGCAGGCTGTGCTGGTGGCGATGGAAGCCGTCTATCGCTTCGACCGCATGAAGAGTAAGCACGAGGAAGTGCGCCGGCCGCTGCGCAAGCTAACCCTTGCGGTGAGCCGCCGCAACGAGATCGCCAGCTGCGAGGAAGCGGCCCGACGGGGCGAAGCCATTGCCCAAGGCATGAATTTCGCCAAGGATCTGGGCAACCTGCCAGGCAATGTGTGTACACCGGCTTATCTCGCGGACCAGGCGCTGGGGCTCGGTCACACCTATGGCTTCAAGGTCGAGGTACTGGAACAGCCGGAGCTGGAAAAGCTGGGCATGGGGGCGTTTCTGTCGGTGGCCAAGGGCAGCCGGCAGCCACCCAAGCTCATCGTGCTGCGCTATGAGGGAGCCGATAAGCCCACCAAGCCCCTCACGCTGGTGGGCAAGGGCATTACCTTCGACGCAGGGGGCATTTCCCTCAAGCCCGCCGCCGAGATGGACGAGATGAAATACGACATGTGCGGTGCCGCCAGCGTGCTGGGCACCTTCAAGGCGCTCGCCCTGCATCGTCTGCCCATCAACGTGGTGGGCATCATCCCCGCCTGCGAGAATCTGCCGGATGGCAACGCCAACAAGCCTGGAGACATCGTCACCAGCCTATCTGGTCAAACCATCGAGATCCTCAACACCGATGCCGAGGGCCGACTGATCCTGTGCGATGCCCTCACCTATGCGGAACGTTTCGAGCCGGCGGCGGTGGTGGACGTGGCCACGCTCACCGGCGCGTGCGTGATCGCCCTCGGCCACCACGCCTCGGGACTGTTCAGCAGCAGCGAGTCACTGGCACGGGAACTCATCGCCGCAGGCGAGGAGGCCTGGGACCGGGCCTGGCACATGCCCCTCTGGGACGACTACCAGGAACAGCTCAAGAGCAATTTCGCGGACATGGCCAACATCGGCGGACGCGCCGCGGGCGCCGTCACCGCCGCCTGCTTCCTATCCCGCTTCACCAAGAAATACGATTGGGCGCACCTGGACATCGCGGGCACGGCTTGGAAATCGGGCACCGAGAAAGGCGCCACTGGCCGGCCGGTGCCTCTTCTGGTGCACTGGCTGGTCCGTCGCGCCGCGGCTTGAAGGAACGGCTTGGCGTGACGCGCATCGACTTCTACACCCACGTCGAGGACCGCTTCCGCTTTGCCTGCAAACTATGTACCAAGGCGGTGGCGAGCCGCCTGCGGGTGGCTGTGTTGACCGCCGACGAGGACGCCACCGAGCGTCTCGACCGCCTGCTGTGGTCGCTGCCTGCCATAAGCTTCGTCCCCCACGTGCGCGCCGATTCGGCCCTGGCAGCGGTCACCCCCGTGCTCATCCACCACGACCCCACCGGCTTTCTCCACGACGATCTACTGATCAATCTCAGCGACGATCGCCCCGCGGTGTTCGCGCGCTTCAAGCGCCTGATCGAGATCGTCAGCACGGATGAGGCAGACGTCCTGCGGGCGCGGGAGCGCTTCCGCTTCTATCGCGACCGGGGCTACGCGCTTGCCACCCACGACATGACAGGCCGGAAATGACGGACCATGAGTGAAGCCGACGACGACGTCCTCGGCAAGCTGGATGCCCTCCTCAAGCGGCATCAGGCGCCGCCCGAACCGGAGATCCCGGTGCTCACCGAGGTGGTCGTACCCTCGCCGCTCGATCTGGACGCCATCCCGCTGCTCACCGAGGAAGTGCCGCCACACGAATTGGGCGCTGCGACCGGCAGCAGGGAAGGCGGGACGGAGGTACCCCCCTTGCCGGAACTGTTACCGGATGCCGTGCGCGAAACGAGCACCGCGCCTTCCCTGCCCATCTTGGAATTCGACCTACCGCCTAATGCGCGCTGGATCTCGCTGGCCGAAAGTGAAGTGCCGCAACCGGCGCCAGTGGCGACCGAAACAAGCCCGACCGACATAGCGGGCGAACCCGCCGCGCCTGCCGCAAAAGCCATCGCACCTGTGCCAGCGGGAAGCGAGGCGGCACAGCCGCCAACCGCGCCGGCGCCTTCTGCGCTCTCGCAAGAAACCATCCAGCTCATCGCCGACATCATCAAGGCCGACGTTGCGAAAATCCTCGACCAGCAACTAACGCAGGCGCTTGCACAACAGCTTCAGACCAGCCTGCACCTGGCGCTGGACCGGGCCCTCTCCAGTATGTTGGACCAGTTCATGATCCACATGGAGGAAGTCGTCAAGGTCGCCATCGCCAGCGAGCTGGAAAAACAGCTCGAGGCACTGCGCAAGCCCCTGCCCTGAGCCCGGGGCGCCGGTATAATTCTGCGTTTTGTCTGCGCGCCCGAGGGCTGTCATGGAACTCGCCAAGAGCTTCGAACCCCACGAGATCGAACGACGCTGGTACCGCATCTGGGAGGAACGCGGCTATTTCGCCGCAACCCTCGACCCAAGGCGTCCCGCCTACTGCATCATGCTGCCGCCGCCCAACGTCACGGGCACGCTGCACATGGGCCATGCCTTCCAGCACACCCTGATGGATGCCCTCATCCGCTATCACCGGATGAAGGGCGACAACACCCTCTGGCAGCCCGGCACCGACCACGCCGGCATCGCGACTCAGATCGTGGTGGAACGTCAGCTGGAGCGCGAAGGCAAGACCCGCCACGATCTGGGCCGCGAAGCCTTCGTCAAGCGCGTGTGGGAATGGAAGGAGGAATCCGGTTCCACCATCACGCGCCAAATGCGCCGGCTGGGGGCTTCGCTAGACTGGTCCCGGGAGCGCTTCACCATGGACGAGGGCCTGTCGCGCGCGGTGACCGAGGTATTCGTGCGCCTTTACGAGGAGGGGCTCATCTATCGCGGCAAGCGCCTGGTCAACTGGGACCCGGTGCTGATGACGGCGGTGTCTGATCTGGAGGTAGTCGCGGAGGAGGAAGACGGCTACCTGTGGCACATCCGCTATCCCCTCGAGGATGGCAGTGGCCATCTGGTGGTCGCCACCACCCGCCCCGAGACTCTGCTGGGCGACGTGGCGGTGGCGGTGCATCCAGAGGATGAACGCTACCGCCACCTCATCGGCAAGCACGTGCGCCTGCCACTCGCCGAGCGTTCCATTCCCATCATCGCCGATTCTTACGTGGATCCTGCGTTTGGTACCGGCTGCGTGAAGATCACCCCGGCGCACGACTTCAACGACTGGCAGGTGGGCCAGCGTCATGGGCTCCTCGCCATCAACATCTTCACGCCTGATGCCCGGCTCAACGATCTCGCGCCGGCGGAATACCAGGGACTGGACCGCTACGAGGCGCGTGCGCGCATCATCGAGGACCTCGACGCGCGCGGCCTGCTCGTCGATACCCAGAAACACAAAATGATGGTGCCGCGCGGCGATCGCACCCACGCCGTGATCGAGCCCATGCTGACCGACCAATGGTTCGTGCGCATGGAAGGGCTGGCGCGCCGGGCGCTGGAGGTCGTGGAAACAGGCGAGCTGCGCTTCGTCCCTGAGAACTGGACCACCACTTACCGCCAATGGCTGGAAAACATCCAGGACTGGTGTATCTCGCGCCAGCTCTGGTGGGGACATCGCATCCCTGCCTGGTATGACGAGGACGGCAACGTCTATGTGGCGCGCAGCCGTGAGGAGGCCGAGGCCAAGGCCAACTGCAAGGCCCTCACCCAGGACGAGGACGTGCTGGACACCTGGTTCTCCTCCGCTCTGTGGCCCTTCTCCACGCTGGGTTGGCCCGAGCAGACGCCGGAGCTCAAGCTGTTCTTGCCTACCTCGGTGCTGGTCACAGGCTTCGACATCATCTTCTTCTGGGTGGCGCGCATGGTGATGATGTCGCTCTACTTCACCGGCAAGGTGCCGTTCCGAGAGGTATACGTGACAGGTCTGGTACGCGACGCCCAAGGCCAGAAAATGAGCAAGTCCAAGGGCAACATCCTGGATCCCCTGGATCTCATCGACGGGATCGACTTGGAACACCTGGTGGCCAAGCGCACCGCCAACCTGATGAATCCCAAGCAGGCGGCCTCCATCGAGCAGGCCACACGCCGGGAGTTTCCCCATGGCATTCCTGCCTTTGGCGCCGATGCCCTGCGCTTTACTTTTGCCAGCCTCGCCACCCACGGCCGCGACATCAAGTTCGACCTGGCACGCTGCGACGGCTACCGAAATTTCTGCAACAAGCTCTGGAACGCCTCGCGCTTCGTGCTCATGAACTGCGAAGGGCACGACGTGGGTCTGGACTCAGCCAAGCCGTTGCAGTATTCCGACATCGACAAGTGGATCATCGGGCGCCTGCAGCAGGCTGAGCAGGAAGTCGCCGAAGCTTTCGCCCATTATCGTTTCGATCTCGTCGCCCAGGCTATCTACCAGTTCGTTTGGGACGAGTATTGCGATTGGTATCTGGAACTGGCCAAGGTGCAGCTTACCCGCGGCAATGAAGCCGAGCAGCGTGCCACCCGCCGCACCCTGATCCGCGTGCTGGAAGCGACCCTGAGGCTTGCCCATCCGCTGATTCCCTTCATCACCGAGGAGCTGTGGCAGAAGGTGGCGCCACTTGCCGGCGTAGCGGGAGAAAGCATCATGCTGCAGCCCTATCCCGAGCCGCAGCCCGCGCGCATCCATACCGAGGCCATGGAAAAAGTCGCCCTGCTCAAGGCGCTGGTTGGCGCCTGCCGTACGCTGCGTGGACAGATGCACCTGCCCCCTTCCCAGAAGGTGGCCGCCGTCGCCCTGGGCGACCCGGCAGTACTGGCAGACCTGACACCCTATCTCGTTGCCCTGGCCAAGCTGAGTGACCTGGCGATCGAGACCGAGGCCCTGCCCCATTCGGTGGCGCCGGTGAGCATCGTGGGGGATTACCGCATCATGCTCAGGATCGAGGTGGACATGGCGGCGGAGCGAGCGCGCCTCGACAAGGAAATCGCCCGCCTCAAGGCGGAAGCCGCCAAGGCCGAGGCCAAGCTCGCCAATCCGGCCTTTGTGGAACGCGCCCCGGCCGCGGTGGTGGAACAGGAAAGGCAGCGCCTGGCGAGCTTCCTGGCGACCCTGGAGAAACTCACCACCCAGCGCGCCGCCCTAGGCGGCTGACTACCCAGAGACGATGTAATCGCGACGCCCCTGTCCGCTTTTCGGCACTCAGACGGACGAATCTTGACGGGGAAACAGGCGCAGGAAGTCTTCGAGGCTCAGCTCTCGCACCACGATGTCCTCACGGTTGGGAGGCTCGAAAACGGGCTGTTTCTGCTCTTGTTGCCGCGCGCGAGCCCGCCGTTTGGCATTTTGCAAGGCCTGGGATTTGTAGGAATTGAACCAGTTCATCATGGGATTGCTTCCTGGGCTGCCGGTGTGACCAACGGTTTGCGGGGAAGCTTAAGCGAAATCCATGCCTGAGATTTCCCGCGCGTGTTGTCAACAAATAGAACTGTCCGGTCTTAAAGCACGTAAACTGTCCGCTTTTCCCCTGTGGGAAGGTGTCCC
>NZ_JBAJEX010000017.1 GCF_039822265.1 Thiobacter sp. AK1 | reverse complement strand
AGGGAAGACAAAGTTTGCTTGGCAAGAAAAATATCAATCTGTTCAATACGTTACAATTTGTCATGGCGGAGAGGGCGGGATTCGAACCCGCGTCAGGGGATTACCCTGAACACGCTTTCCAGGCGTGCGGCTTAGACCACTCACCCACCTCTCCAAAAATTTTCACCACCAGCGACCACGCTTTGGCTCCGGCCGGGCTTGCGCTCTTCACAGGCCGCTGAAAACTGCTGCGGTGGCGCATCGGCGGCGTTCCGCGGTGTGCGCTTGCGCCGCCTCGCTTAAGCTCGGTTGCGCCGGGGTTAGCCTCCGCCGCAACAAGCCGCTACGGGCAGCCCGCTTCCGCGAAAATTCGCGATGATACCGGAAGGCGCCTTGGCGCAGCAAGCGAAGGGGGCCATGCTAGAATCCCATCCCGCTTTCTCACCCGGGCGTCATGACCGATCGCAACGCCGTTCTCCAGCAGCTCAATGCCGTAAGCGAGACCTATCGCGATCCCCTCGCAGCCGTGGACTGGCCACGGCTCTCAGCGCAAACCTGGTGGTTGCCGCCAGACTGCCTCTCACTGGCGGGGATAGCCGCTTTCGAAGATCTGCCGGAGCCCATGCGCAGGCGCTTGTCCCATTACGAGTTCTTGCACTGGTTGCAGGTGGGGCTGTGGCTGGAACGCCTGTTCCTGGCGCGCACGGCGCGGGGGCTTAATGACGCGGTCAACCCTCTCGATTACGCCGCGCGCTTGCATGAACTGCGCGAGGAAGCCGGCCATAGTCTGCTGTTTCTCAAGTTCATGGAGGTCTGCGGACTCAATCTGGCTGGTGGGGCCTTTCGCCCCCCGCGCAGGCTCACGGTGCTGGGCAAACTGGCGCCGGTGAATTCGCCGCTGTTCCGACTCGCCGTGGTGGTGGGCGAGGAAGTGCCGGACAAGTTCAACCGGCGCATTCGCGCCCAAGCACACGGCATCGATCCTGTAGTGGCGCGCGTGATCAATCTGCACATGATGGACGAGGCCCGCCACGTGGCGCGGGGCCGGTTGCTGGCGGAGGAAGCCCTCGCCCGGGCAGGTAGGCTGCGCCGCCAAATGCTTGGCAATGCCTTGGCACGCCTGCTTGGCACTTTCGTGTGGGCGGTTTTTTTACCCGCGCCCACTCTCTATGAGCTGGCGGGGCTGGGAGAGGGCCGGCACTGGCAAGAGCTGGCAAGGCGCAACGGAACACGCCGTGCTCTGATGCGCGCGTGTCTTGCGCCGACCCTGCATTGGCTCGCGCGCCAGGGCGTGGCGATCCCGCCGCCAGTGTAAGGCTGCTCAGAAGTTGGCAGCCTCGACCTCCAGATAGGTGCGGTTGATGTTGCCGCCCATGGATTCCTCGAAGTGCTTGAGGCGCTTCCACTCGCTGAGGTCCAGGGTGTTGCGGATCTCGCTGTCGGTAAGGCCCTTTTTGTAGCCCGCCTCCACCCCGGCGTAGAGGCGCGCCATCATGCGGTGAAATTTCAGTGCATCCGCCTTGGTCATGAGGGGGCCATGGCCAGGGATGGCCGTCTTGAAATCGAGCTTGCCCACCTCTTCCAGGGTGTTCACCCAGTTTTTCACGTAGGCGTCTCGAAACGCGGGCATGATGCGGTGCACCAGCACGTCGCCGGCGACCAGCACTTTGTCATCTGGCAGATAGACGAGCATATCGCCCGCGGTGTGTGAACCGAAGGGTGTCCACAGCACCATGCGAACGCCGTCGATGGTGAGGTCCACCCGCGTGTTTTCCTGGTAGGTGGCGTGCGCGAGGACTGGCCGCGTGTTGGAGAATTTCCTGCCGGTGGCGTTTTCCACGATCTGGATCCATTCCGCGCCGGTTTTTTCCAGCTCGCTGCGGCATTTCTCGGAGCTGATGATCCGCGCGCCTGGAAAGGCGACGTTGCCCAAGGTGTGGTCGCCGTGGTGGTGTGTGTTGATGATGTGGGTTACGGGCTTGGGCGTGAGCTTGGCGATCGTGGCCGCGAGATGTTTGCCGACTTCGTCGGTGAAGCCGGTGTCGATGAGGATCACACCTTTTTCACCGACGATCACCGTGCTGTTCACCATGTAACCCTGGTTCTTTGGGTTGGGGAACTCCATGGGTCCGATCAAGGCATAAATGCGATCGTTGACCTTGTGCACCTTGGGTGCGGGTAGCCCCGCCCAGGCCATGGGCACGACAAACAGCAGGGCCAAAGTAAGCATGAGTTTGCGCATGTCGTTCTCCTTTTCCAACGGGGACAAGTGCGACTCATGTTACCATCACACGTTCGGTGACGCTGCCTATGAGCCTGATCGACGCCATCGCGCAAGCCGTCGAAGCCGCAACCGGCGCCCCCTTCGCGCCGCGCGCCGCGCGTACCCTTGGCGGCGGCTGCATCAATCGCACCCAAGTTCTCGAGGACGGTCGGCGGCGATTCTTCGTGAAGATCCACGACGCCGAGCGCCTGCCCATGTTCGAAGCCGAGGCGGCGGGACTAGCTGAACTTGCCCGCACCGGCGCAGTACGGGTGCCCAAGCCCGTGACGAGTGGCACAGCCGAAGGCCATGCCTTTCTCGTGCTGGAATGCCTGGATCTGTCCAGCGGCTCGGCACGGGCTGCGCGTCTTTTGGGTGAAGCCTTGGCGCGCCAGCATCGGGATACGCGGCCGGCTTTCGGTTGGGATCGCGACAACACCATTGGTGCCACCCCCCAACCCAACGCCTGGATGACGGACTGGGTAGATTTTTGGCGTGAGCAGCGCCTGGGCCACCAGCTCGCGCTAGCAAAGGAAAACGGCCTGCCCGCGCGCGCCCTCGAGAAGGGTGAGCGGGTGATGGATCATCTGCCCGCGTTCTTCACTGACCATCGGCCGATGCCCTCTCTCCTCCACGGTGATCTATGGGGCGGCAACTGGGGAGAAGACGAACGCGGCCACCCCGTGATCTTCGATCCCGCGGTGTATTACGGCGACCGCGAAGCGGATCTCGCCATGACTGAGCTGTTCGGCGGCTTTCCCGCCGACTTCTACGCAGCCTACCGCGCCGCGTGGGCCTTGGATCCTGGCTATGCCGTGCGCAAGGTCTTGTACAATCTCTACCACGTGCTCAACCACTTCAATCTCTTCGGCGGCGGCTACGGTCCCCAGGCGGAACGCATGATGGAACGCCTGCTCGCCGAGTGTGGCGCCTAAGCTGGCCATGGTGAACTCGGTTTCGCAGCTGCTCACGCCGCAACAGGCGGCGGGCCTATTGCAACGGGTCATGCCCGGGCGCGATGCCGCTGCCTGGCTTGAGTCGGACCGGCGTTTCCAGCCCATCCTGCCCTTCGTGCTGCACAATGGCGCGGTGCGTTACCGCGAAGAGGACGTGTGTGCCCTGGCCCGCAAGTTACAGGCGGACGTGGCCCTGCGCACCGGGCAGGTGCGTCGGCGGCAGGGGGAACGTCGGCAGCGCGACCAAGACCGGCGCCAGTCGGGCGAGCGTCGCAGCCGCCAGCGTGGCGCCGCCTTGCTGGACCGGCGGCTCATGATCCGGCCCGACCGGCGCGCCGACCTGGACCGGCGCATCCGCGGCTGGCTCAACCGGCGCTGCATTCCGGACCGGCGCCAGCCCGCGCCGGGCTGAGTTCAGCAGATTCGCGGCAGCGGATCGTCTTCCAGTTCTTCCAGCAGGCGTTCGCCGCCGAAAGGCGTCTGTACCACCACCCAGGGCGCGCCGCGCTCGATGCGGCCGACAAGGGCCGCCTCCCGCCCTTGTGTCAGAGCACGCCAGGCGGCCAGCGCCGCCGGTGCCTGGGCGGCATCCACCACGGCCACCACGCGACCCTCGCAGGCGAGATACAGGGGGTCGTAGCCCAACATCTCGCACACGGCCGCCACCGGCGCACGCACGGGCACGTTGGCCCCTTCCAGGCGCACCGTGGCCCCAGTGGCGCGGGCGATTTCGTGGGCCACCGTCGCCAGCCCGCCACGCGTGGGGTCACGCATGAAGCGCAGACCCGGCATGTCCCAGATGGCTTGGGCGAGGGGCAGCACGCTGGCGCAATCCGAGGCAAGCTCGCCGCGCAGGCCGAACTGTTCCCGGGCCAATAGCACCGCCGTACCGTGATCCCCCACCGGCCCACTGACCAGGAGCACGTCCCCGGGGCGGATGCGTCCAAGCCCCAGGGGTTGCGACGCCGCACGCGCGCCCACGCCCGTGGTGGCGAGATAAAGGCCGCCGCCCTGACCTCGCGGCAGCACCTTGGTATCACCCGCCACCACCGCCACCCCAGCCTCGCGCGCCGCCTCTCCCAAGGCAGCCACGATGCGCTCCAAGAGCGCATACTCACAGCCTTCTTCGATGAAGGCGTTGAGGGTAAGCCACAGGGGCCGCGCACCGGACACCGCCAGGTCGTTTACCGTGCCGTACACCGCCAGCGAGCCCAGGTTGCCGCCTGGAAACTCCAAGGGCTGCACCGTGAAGCCGTCGGTGCTGACGAGGAGTTCGCCTGATGTGGGCGGTAGGGTGGTGGCATCATTCCGGACATCCAGCAGCGGGTTGGCGAGGTGGGGCGCGAACAGGTCTTCGATGAGTTCGCGCATCAGCCGGCCGCCGTTGCCATGGGCCAGGCGCACGTGGGCATCACGCATGGTCGTTCGCCGCGACATGGATGATTTGCCCGAAGGCAAGCCCCCCGTCGTTGCAGGGCAGCGCCTCGCAAAGCCGCACAGGCCAGCCGGCTGCATCCAAGAGTGCCGCAGCGTGCTCGGCAAGCAGCCGGTTCTGGAACACGCCGCCGGCAAGCCCCACGGCTTCGAAAGCCGCCTCACACGCGATGGTCCTCGTCTGCTCCACGATCAGGCGGGCGAGGCTGGCATGGAAATCGGCCGCCCGCCGTGCCGGAGGTACACGCGCGTCGAGCAAATGCGCAAGCAACGGTGCCCAGTCGGCCCGCCATACTCCGGCTGCGTCCCGCTTAAGCGGCAAGGCCACCGGCGCGCCTTCGCCCTGGGCGAAGGCCTCCAGCCGCATCGGCCCCTCCCCTTCGTAGCTTGTGTGCTGCACCAACCCCAAAAGCGCGGCTGCGGCGTCGAACAGGCGCCCTGCGGCAGACGTCTCCGGTGCGTTGATTCCCCGCGCCCAGGCCCCACGACAGAACGCAACATCGACTCCCGGGGGCGACCAGTTGAGGCCCTGACTCCAACACAGCGCCGCCGCTGCCCGCCAGGGTTCGCGCGCCGCCGCCTCACCACCAGGCAGGCGAAACGGCCTCAGACTCGCCACCCGGCGCCAGTGTCCGGGCCGTCCCAAGAACGCCTCCCCGCCCCAGAGGGTGCCGTCCTCGCCCAAGCCGACGCCATCCCAGGTGAAGACGAGCCAGTGCCCTACCGCGGGCCATTCTCCAGCCAGAGCCGAAGCATGGGCATGGTGGTGCAATACCGGCACGCACTTAAGCCCACTTGCGCGCGCCCAACGGCTGCTGCCGTAATCCGGATGGGCATCGCACACCACGCGTGTCGCCCGCACGCCATACAGACGCTGCAGATCTTCGATCGTTTGGCCGAACACGTCGCGACTGCGGGGCGCATCCAGGTCGCCGATGTGTGGCGAGATCACCACGCGCCGATCCCAGGCCAGCGCGATGGTGTTCTTGAGATGTCCACCTACAGCCAGCGTAGGCGTCACCACAGATGTCGGCAACACGCGCTCCACCGGGGCCATGCCCCGTCCCAGGCGCAACGGGCGCGCGCGGCCAGCGATGAAACGACGCACGGTGTCGTCCGCGGGCCGCAGAATGGGACGGTCATGGTGAAGAAAGGCGTCCGCCACCCGGGCCAGGCGCTGGGCAACGGCCTTTCCATCCGTCAGCACCGGCTCGCCACTCAGATTGGCCGAAGTGGCCACCACCGGCGCGCCGTAATCCCCAAGCAGCAGATGATGCAAGGGACTGTAAGGCAAAAACGCCCCGACGTGCCCGAGCCACGGGGCCACCGCGTCTGCCAGCCCGCAATCCGCTGCCCGCGCCAAAAGTAGGATCGGACGCTCAGGTGCGCGCAGCACCGCCTCCTCTTCGGACGACAAACGCAGATGCCGCCGTAGGATCGTGAGATCCGACTGCCAGGGAAACATGACGGCGAAAGGCTTGGTGGGACGCCGTTTGCGCTGCCGCAGCCGACCCACGGCAGCCTCGTCCTGCGCCGCCACCAGCAGGTGGTAGCCCCCTACGCCTTTCACGGCGACGATGCCGCCCGCACGTAGCAGCGCCACGCACGCGGCCAGCGCCGCTTCGTTGCCCGCGACCACGCGGCTGCCCTGCACGAAACGCAACTGCGGGCCGCAGGAGGGACAGGCCAGAGGTTCGGCGTGGAAACGCCGGTCTAGAGGATTTTCGTATTCGGCGTGACAGGCGGGGCACAAGGCAAAGGCCGCCATGGCCGTGCGGGCGCGATCATAGGGCAGGCCCGCGATGAGGGTGTAGCGCGGTCCGCACTGGGTGCAGTTGATGAAAGGATAGCGATAGCGCCGGTCGCTGGGGTCTGTGAGTTCCCGCAGACAGTCATCGCAACAAAACTGATCCGGCGGCAGATGCACGTCCGGTGCTGCCACGCCGCTGGCGAGAATGGCAAAACCCGCTAAAGCGCGCGGTGCCGTGGGCTCGCTCGCCAAGAGCTCGGGCTGCGCCAGGGGCGGTGCCTCGGTGAGCAGGGCCGCGGTGAAGACATCCAGCGCCTGGGGCGGGCCTTGCACCTCGATGCACACCTGACCGTTGAGATTTTGCACCGTGCCGGCCAAACCCAGACGGGTGGCGAGCCGGAACACGAAGGGGCGAAAGCCCACACCCTGTACCCGGCCGCCCAGGAAAAGGCGGCGGGCGGCGATCACCGATGGGGTCGAGATGGCGACGGTCATGGGGGCCACGTGAGCGGAGCGCGTATTCAACCCACATTATCCATTAGGACGCGGGATGGGGGTGGTTCCAGGCGCGCCTCGTAAGGCGTGATCAATGTCGGCTGCTGTATAGTTTATTGGGCACGCGCCGGTCTAATGGGTCATCTGGGTTAAGATTCAACCCGACGCGGAGAGAGTGAAAAGCATGAGCAAGGCATTCACCAAGGAACCGGACGAGGACCTCGAAGCGGATCTCGAGGAAGAAGCGCATGAGCTACCCAAGGGCACCAAGAACTACATCACGCCCGCCGGCTATGCCCGCCTCGAAGCCGAACTCAAGCATCTGCTGACGGTGGAGCGGCCGGAGGTGGTGAAAGTGGTGTCCTGGGCGGCGGGGCTAGGCGACCGCTCGGAAAACGCCGACTACATCTACGGCAAGAAGCGGCTGCGGGAAATCGACAAGCGCATCCGCTTCCTCACCAAGCGGCTGGGGTTTGCCCAGATCGTCGATCCCACCCAGCAGCCCCACGACAAGATCTATTTCGGCGCCACCGTGGTGGTGGCGGATGCCACGGGCCAGGAAGCCACCTATACCATCGTCGGCATCGACGAGCTCGATCCCGCCCGTGGCCGCATCTCCTGGCGCTCGCCCCTGGCGCTGGCGCTCCTGGGCAAGGAAGAGGGCGAGACCGTCACCGTGCGCACGCCCAGCGGCGTGCAGGAGCTGGAGATCCTGGAAGTGCGCTACGAGGCGGTGGACTGAGGCAAACCCGTCTGGTGGGACGGCCAGGTCGCGTCAAGAATTCCCGTGGTGGACATCGACCTCATCGACGCATTGATCCGGGAAACACTTCGCCAGCTCGCCAGGAAAGCCCCTGCCCCGCAGCCCTGAGCGATGGCACCGGCGCTTAAGCCACCCGCGCCCTCACCCCGCCCGCCCACCAGATGCGGCATGCGCCCTCGTCGGAGACCATGCACGGCCCCACGGGGTGACGGGGCGTGCAGGCCGTGCCGTAGAGCCGGCAGGCATCGGGGGCAATCCGCCCCAGCACGACCCGGGCGCAATCGCAACCCGGCGGCATCTGGCCGGCGCGCTGGCGTCCCAGCGCCGCGTGGTCCGGAAACGTTAGGCGGGCATCGTGGGCGGCGAAGCGCTCGCATAGCCTAAAGCCTGAGGCGGGAAGCACGCCGATGCCACGCCAGTTGGCCTCGGTGATGTGCATCGTCTCCGTCAATTGCGCCTGCGCCGTGGGATTGCCGCCGGGGCGCACCACCTCCGGATAGCAGTTGTCGAGGAAGGGCTGCGCTTCCAGCAACTGGCGCAGCACGGAATAAAACGCCGCCAGCAGCGACACCGGCGTGAAGCCCGCCACCGCCGTGGGCATGCGGTATTGCTCCACCACGAAGCGCCACTCCTCCGGCCCCATCACCGTGGCCACGTGGCCGGGCGCGATCAGGGCGTCGAAGCCGGGCGCGTCCGAAGCCAATAGCATCGCCACCGCGGGCCAGGTGCGCCGCGCCGAAAGCAGAAGGTAAAGATTGTCGGGTACCCCCTCCAGCAGCATGGCGGCTACCGGCGCAGTGGTGGTCTCGAAGCCGGCGGCGAAGAACACCACGGGTCGCTCAGGATGCGCACGGGCGAGGGCCACGACCTCGCGGGGACTGGCGACGGGCCGCACGTCGGCGCCGGCCGCCTTCGCCGCATCGAGGCAACGGGGCTCGCCCTTGGGTACGTTGACCGGCACCCGCAGCATGTCGCCGAAGGCGGCGAGGATCACCCGTTCTTCGAGGGCGAGCCGGATGGCCTGATACACATCCTCTTCGGGACAGACACACACCGGGCAGCCTGGTCCCGGAATGAGTTCGATCGTGCGCGGCAAGGCAGCGCGCAGTCCGGTGAGCGTGATGGCGCGCTCGTGGCCGCCACAGACGTTCAGGATGCGCACCGGCCGCGTAAGCGGCAGGGCGTGGATCTTGGCGAGCCAGTCCTGGGCGGTGAGGCTCATGCAGGCGTTTCGTTAAGAGGCGCGCCCTCCGGCCGCGCCTTCGGGCGCGTCGTCCCGCCTGCGGCCAGCCGCGCCTGCTGCTGGGCGCGCGTCTGCCGCAACCAGTCGAACCAGGCATTAAGCCCCTGCCCGTTGCGTGCGGAAAGCCTCAATACCGGCGCGTCGTTGGCAAGATTGCGCACATATCCTTCGGCGCGCGCCGGATCGAAGTCCTCCAACAACGGCAGCAAATCACACTTGGTGAGCAGCACGCAGTCGGCGGCGCGGAACATCACCGGATACTTGGCAGGTTTGTCGTCCCCTTCAGTGACAGACAGCAGGGTCACGTTGCGGTGCTGGCCCAGATCGAAGCTCGCGGGACAGACCAGGTTGCCCACGTTTTCGATGAACAGGAAATCGAGGCCCTCCAAGGGAAAGTGGTGCAAGGCCTCATGCACCATGTGGGCGTCCAGATGGCAGGCGGAGCCGGTGGTGATCTGGTGCGCGGGCACCCCCTTGGCGCGGATGCGCGCGGCATCATTCTCCGTGGCGAGATCGCCTTCGATCACGCCGATGCGGAATGCGTCTTTCAAGGTCTCGATGGTGGCTTCCAAGAGCGTGGTCTTGCCCGAGCCCGGCGCCGACATGAGATTGATGGTGAGCACGCCGTGCTGATCGAAGTGGGCCCGGTTGTGGGCGGCCTGATCGTCGTTCTTCGCCAACAGGTTTTGCAGCACCGACACCGCCGTGGTGCCCGCCACCGGCGTGTAGGCGTGCTTGCGATTGCCCGGGGTGATGTTGCAGCCGCAGGTGTTACACATGCCGTCCCTCCTTAGATCACGAGTTCCACGCTCATGAGCATCAGCTCGTCGCCGCTCATGAGCCGGGTATGGTCGTCGCCGCAGCGGGCACACAGCAGCCGGTTGGGTTGCGCCTCGCTCTCCGCACCGCAGGTCTCACACTTCACCCGGATGGGCGCCAACTCGATCAAAAGCTCGGATGACTCCGCCAGCGTGCCGGCACTGGCCACAGGATAAGCCTGCTTCAGCAGGGATACCTCCACGCCCGATAGCGGCCCCACCCGCAGCCGCACCGCCCTCACGCCTTGCGCGTCATGGGCGCGCGCCACGGCCGCAACCTGCGCCAGCAGCGCCTGGCAGACGGACAGCTCATGCATCGCCGTCCTGCGCGCGCAGACCATCGAGGAGTTCCCAGGCGGAGCGGGCTTCGGCCTCTCCCACCTTCTGGATGGCATAGCCCACGTGCACCATGACGAAATCCCCCACCGCCACCGGCTGCGACTGGAGCAGAAACAGACTCACCTCCCGCTCCACGCCCGCCGCCTGACAACGGGCCGTGAAACCATCGATGGCCACCACCTGCATGGGAATGCCAAGACACATGCTGCCCGCCTGCAAAGGAAATCCTCCGTCAATCATAGCCGGATTCCATGTCCTGCACGCGCTTCGGGCAGGTGCTTGCCAGCCGACGGTCCACCGGTTATCGTCTCGCCATGCAGCCAGCGAATCGAGTCGGCGTGCTGTTTTCCGTCCTCGCCATGATGTCGGCGCAAGCCTTGGCCGGCGATGCCGGGCGGGGCGAGGCGATCTTCCGCAGCACCTGTGCTAGCTGCCACGTGAAGCCCACCCGGCTCAAGACGCCGCTTTCA
The DNA here is from genome assembly GCF_039822265.1 of Thiobacter sp. AK1. Taxonomy (NCBI): domain Bacteria; kingdom Pseudomonadati; phylum Pseudomonadota; class Betaproteobacteria; order Burkholderiales; family Thiobacteraceae; genus Thiobacter; species Thiobacter aerophilus. Next base: position 10,359 of record NZ_JBAJEX010000017.1, on the reverse strand, counting down.
CAGATCCGCGAGAAGCTCGCCTCGCGCGCCATCCCGGCGCATCAGCTCGTCCATCTGAGTGAGCAGGATTGCGAGGATCTCCTCGCCCATATCGCCGCCAAGCGATGAGACCGATCATGGCCACGGCACCCCGCCGCCCTTTGCACAAACTTGGCTCAACCAGCCTCCTCCTCGCCGCGAGTCCGGCGCTCGCCCACACCGACCACGCCGCCACGGGCCTGGTCGCGGGTCTGCTCCACCCCGTAACGGGCTGGGACCACTTGCTCGCCATGTTTGCGGTGGGCCTGTGGGCCGCCCAGCCCCACCAGCGCAGCGGGGCCATCTGGTGGCTGCCGGCGAGCTTCATGCTCGCGCTCTTGGCCGGGGCGGCCTGGGGCTGGAACGGCGTCACGCTCCCGTGGGGCGCTGCCTGGGTAGAGCCGGGCATCGCCGCCTCGGTGCTGGCTCTCGGGTTGCTGATTGCCCTGGCGCGCTGCCTGCCCCTCACGGCAAACCTGCTTTTGACCGCCGCTTTCGGCGCGGTGCACGGCTACGCCCACGGTCTGGAATGGCCCCAAGCGACCTCGCCCGCGCACTACGCCATGGGTTTCCTGCTCGCCACCGCCGGACTGCACGTAAGCGGTGTGGCGTTGGGCTACGCCACCCGGCGCCACGCTTGGGCATCGCGCCTCACAGGCGGCCTCATCGCCGCCAGCGGCGTGGGGCTCATTTCCCCGCTCTGATCGGGGCGGCACGGTTTACGCGGCAAGTCCTTCTTTGCGCCAGGGTTGCGATGGCCTTAAGGCATCAGTAGACTGCTCAGTCTATGGCCGCCGCCCATGCCGCCCCCGATGCCGCCGACACCCGCCAGCGGGTGCTGGAAGCCGCCTGCGCCGCCTTCCGCGAGGAAGGCTACCAGGTGAGCATCGAGCGCATCGCGGCGCGTGCGCAGGTGGCCCGCCAGACCCTCTACAACCACTTCGCCAGCAAGGAAGCCCTGTTCGCCGCGGTGATGCGCCATGCGGTGCAGTCCATCCTGGTGACCCTGGAGGGCGAGGGCGATTTGCGCACGACGCTGCTCGACTTTGCCCAAGCCTATCGCGCCCGTGTGTTGAGTGCCGAAGGTATCGCCATCTTCCGCACCATGGTGGCGGAGGCGCCGCGTTTTCCGGAGCTGGCCCGGCAGTTTTTCGAGGAAGGTCCCCAGCACACGCGCCAAGGACTGGCCCGCTATCTCGCCCGGGCGATGGCAGCGGGACGTCTGCGCCGCGACGACCCCGCCTTCGCGGCGGAACTACTCACCGCCATGCTCTCCGACTACGACCGCTTGAAGCGCCTGTTCGGCCTGTCGGCTGAGCCTGAAGACGAAGCCAAGGCCGCGCGGGTGGTGGATGCCTTCCTGCGCCTGTTCGCGCCACCCGGCCGGTCGCGCATGGCGCACCGGCGTCGGTGACCCCTTTCGCAAAGGACGACCATGAAACGTTTTGTCCCGCTCATGTTCTCTCTCCTCCTCGCCGCCTGTGGTCCCAGCGGCAAGGGTGCGCCACACGGTCCCGGCGGCGGTCCCGGCGGCGGTCCCGGCGGCGGTCCCGGCGGCGCCATGCCGCCACCCGAGGTGGAGGTGATCCAGGTGGGCCGCGCCGATGTCACCCTCACGCCGGAGCTGCCGGGGCGGGTGGCCGCCGTGCGCACGGCCCAGGTGCGGGCGCGGGTGGAAGGTATCGTGGAAAAGCGACTGTTCGCCGAGGGCAGCGAGGTCAAGGCCGGCCAGGCCCTGTTCCAGTTGGATGACCGCACCTATCGCACCGCGGCCCAGGCCGCCGAGGCGGACGTGGAAGTGAAAAAACTCAATCTGACGCGGCTGGAGTCGCTGCTACCGGACAAGGCGGTGACCCAGCAGGAAGTGGATGCCGCGCGCGCGGCGGTGAAGCAGGCGCAAGCCCAGCTCGCCCGCGCCCGCCTCGATCTGGAAAACACCACCGTGCCGGCCCCGATTTCCGGTCACATCGGCCGGGCGCTGGTGACGGAAGGCGCGCTGGTGGGCAAAAACGAGGCCACGCTTTTGGCGGTGATCGACCAGCTCGATCCGGTGCAGGTGCTCTTTACCCAGCCCAATGCGCAAGTGCTGCGCCTCAAGCAGGCGCTGGCCAACGGCCGGCTGCAAGCCGCAAAGACGCACAGCGTGGAGCTCATCCTGGAAGACGGCCGTGCCTATCCCCACAAGGGGCGGCTGCTGATGAGCGATCTCAGCGTGGACCCCACGACCGGCTCCATCACCCTCAAGGCGGAGTTTCCCAATCCTGAGCGGCTGCTTTTGCCCGGCACCTTCGTACGCGTGCGGCTGCCTCAGGCGGTGGCCTCCCAGGTGATCGCCGTGCCGCAGAAGGCGGTACTCTCCGGCCCGCAGGGCCAGTTCGTACTCCTGGTGGGACCGGAGAACAAAGCGATGCCGCGTCCGGTGAAGCTGGGCCCCATGGCCGGCGACCGTTTCGTGATCGAAGAGGGGCTCAGCGGCGGCGAGACCCTGATCGTCGCCGGCGTGCAAAAGGCGCGTCCGGGCATGGTGGTCAAGCCCGTCGTCAGGGCGAACTGACATGGCGCGCTTCTTCATCCACCGACCCATCTTCGCCTGGGTCATCGCCATCCTCATCTTGCTTTTGGGCGCCATCGCCCTGAAAAACCTGCCGGTGGCGCAATACCCGCAAGTGGCGCCACCCCAGATCGCCTTCAACGTCACCTACCCGGGTGCTTCCGCCCAGGTGGTGGAAGACACGGTGATCAAGCTCATCGAGCAGGAGATGAACGGCATCGAGCACCTGCTCTACATGGAAGGCAGTGCCGAACTGGGCGCGGGCACGCTCACCCTCACCTTCGAACCCGGCACCAATATCGACCTCGCCTCGGTGGAGGCGCAAAACCGCTACAAGCGGGTGGAGGCGCGGCTGCCGGATGACGTGCGACGCCTGGGCGTGCCGGTGACCAAGCCCCAGCGCAATTACCTGATGTTCGTCGCCATCCATTCCAAGGATGGCAAGCGCAACTTCGTGGATCTGGGCAGCTTCGCCGCAGCCAACGTGCTCGATCCCCTCCGCCGCGTGCCCGGCGTGGGCGAGGCCATCCTGTTCGGCGCCGAATACTCCATGCGCATCTGGCTCAAGCCGGAGCAATTGGTGAACTACGGCCTCACGCCGGGTGACGTGAAGCGGGCCTTGCTGGCGCAGAACGTGCAGCTCGCCACCGGCGAGCTCAACCAGGCCCCGGCCAGCCCCGGCGCCCAGGTGAATGCGGTGATCGTGACGCGGGGCCGGCTCAGCACGCCGGAGGAATTCGGCAACGTCGTGGTGCGTGCCCTGCCCGATGGCTCCACCGTGCGGGTGAAGGACGTGGCGCGGGTGGAGCTGGGCGCGGAAAGCTACGAGCGCTACGCGCGCATGAACGGCCAGCCCATCGCCGCCATCGCGATCCGCGTGGCGCCCGGGGCCAACGCCCTGGACGTGGCCCGCGCGGTGAAGGCGCGCATGGCCGAGCTCGCCCGCTTCTTCCCGCCAGGCGTGGACTGGGCCGTACCCTACGACACCTCGCGCTTCGTCGAGATCTCCATCTTCGAAGTGGTGAAGACGCTGGGCGAGGCGATGATCCTGGTGTTCATCGTGATGTATGTCTTCCTCGGCCACTGGCGCACCACCCTGATTCCGGCGGTGGTGGTGCCGGTGGCGCTGGCAGGCGCCACCGCGGGCCTGTATGCCTTCGGTTTCTCCATCAACGTGCTCACCCTGTTCGCCATGGTGCTGGCCATCGGCATCCTGGTGGACGACGCCATCGTCGTGGTGGAAAACGTGGAGCGCATCATGCGCGAGGAGCGCTTGCCGGCCTTCCAGGCCACGCTCAAAGCCATGGACCAGATCCTCGGCGCGATTCTCGGCATCTCCGTGGTGCTCTCCGCCGTGTTCATGCCCATGCTGTTCTTCGGCGGCTCGGTGGGCGCCATCTACCGCCAGTTCGCCGCCACCTTGATCCTCACCATGGCCTTCTCGGTGCTGATGGCCTTGTCCCTCACCCCGGCCATGTGTGCCACCCTGCTCAAACCCGGCGACGCGGAAAAGGACGAACGACGCGCCTTCAACCGTTTCTTCAAGCGCGTAACCCAGGGCTATCAGGGCTGGGTGGCGCGCATCCTCGCCCGCAGCGGGCGCTGGGTCGTGATCTACCTCGCCATCGTGGTGGCCACTGGCTGGCTGTTCACCAGGCTACCCGGCAGCTTCCTGCCGGAAGAAGACCAGGGCTACTTCATCACCCTGGTGCAGCTGCCCGGCGGCGCGACCCAGGCACGCACCGTGGAGGTGCTCTCCCAGGCGGAGCAGTTCTACCTGAAGCAGCCGGAGGTGGAGCGCGTCATCGGCGTGGTGGGCTTCTCCTTCTTCGGCCGCGGCCAGAATGCGGCCCTATTGTTCACCCGCCTCAAGGACTGGGATCTGCGTCAGGGGCCGGAACACTCGGCGCCCGCGCTGATCGGCCGCGCCATGAGGACTTTCATGCGCATCAAGGAGGCGATGATCTTTGCCGTCAATCCCCCACCCATTCCCGAGTTGGGCGCGGTGGGCGGCTTCGACTTCCGCCTGCTCGATCGCGCAGGCCAGGGACGGGAAGCCCTCCTGGAGGTGCGCAACCAGGTGCTGGGCATGGCCAGCCGCGATCCGCGCCTGGCGGGCGTGCGGCCCGAGGGCCAGGAACCGGGCCCGCAGGTGTATCTGGACATCGACCGCGAAAAGGCCCAGGCGCTGCAGGTGGACCTGGCCGAACTCAACGATACCCTCACGTCCGCCATAGGTGTGGCCTACGTCAACGACTTTGTGCGGCAGGGGCGCATCCTGCGGGTGCAGATGCAGGCCGATGCGAACTTGCGCGCCACACCCGAGGATCTGCTGCGCCTGCCGGTGCGCAACCGCGCCGGCGGCATCGTGCTGCTGGGGGAAATCGCGCGCCCCACCTGGATCACCGGCCTGCCCAAGCTGGACCGCTACAATGGCAACCCGTCCATGAAGATCGCCGGCACGCCTGCGCCCGGCCACTCCACCGGCGAGGCCATGCAGGCGATGGAAGAGATCGCCGCCAAGCTGCCGCCGGGCTTCGGTTTCGAATGGTCCGGCACGTCCTTCGAGGAACGCCTGGCGGGCGCCCAGGCCCCCGTCCTGTTCGCGCTGTCGGTGCTAGTGGTGTTCCTGGCCCTGGCCGCCCTCTACGAAAGCTGGGTGATCCCGCTGGCGGTGATCCTGGTGGTGCCGCTGGGCGTGCTCGGCGCGGTGCTGGCAGTCTACCTGCGGGGCCTGCCCAACGACGTGTTCTTCAAGGTGGGGCTGATCGCCATCATCGGCCTGTCGGCGAAGAACGCCATCCTCATCATCGAGTTCGCGCGCAAGCTGCAGGAGGAGGGCATGGAACTCACCAGCGCGATTCTGGAAGCGTGTCGGCTGCGTCTGCGGCCCATTCTCATGACCAGCTTCGCCTTCATCCTGGGCGTGATGCCGCTCGCCATCTCCACCGGTGCCGGCGCGGCCAGCCGCCATGCCGTGGGCACCGGCGTCATCGGTGGCATGATCGCCGCCACCTTGCTCGCCATCTTCCTCGTTCCCGTCTTCTTCCTGGTGGTGCGTAGCCTATTCCCGCCCCGAGCGCGTCCGGGAGACGACCATGTGTGAGCGCCGTGTCTTCGTGGCGGCCATGGCCATGCTGGTGGCCGGCTGTTCCTTCGTGCCGCCTTACCAACGACCGCCCCTGCCCACGCCGCCAAGCTTTCCGGTAAGCGAGGCAGTCACACCGGCGCCCGCCGACTGGCGCACCTACTACCCCGACGCCCGCCTCACGGCTTTGATCGAGGCGGCGCTCGCCCACAACCGCGATCTGGCGGCGGCCTACGCGCGCGTGGCGGAAGCGCGCGCCAACGCCGCCATGGCGCGCGCCGAGCGGCTGCCGCCGATCGAGGGCAACGCCTCGGCCAGCCGCAGCCGCACGCCCGCCGACGTCACCGGCATGAACCGGGAACGCACGGCCAGCCGCTTCGACGTCAACCTGGGCGTGACCAGCTTCGAGCTGGATTTCTGGGGTCGCCTCAACGCCCTCTCGGACGCGGCGCGGGCGCAGTATCTCGCCAGCGAGGAGGCAGCGCGCAGCTTTCGCGTCAGTCTGATCGGCGAGGTGGCCGCCACCTGGTACCTGCTCAATGAGCTGGATACGCGCCTGCGCCTAGCCCAGCAAAGCCTGGATAGCCGCCTGCGTTCCCTTGAGCTCACCCGCCGCCGGCAGCAGGCGGGCCTGGCCTCGGAACTGGACGTGGCAGCGGCGGAGAGCCTGGTGGCCACGGCGCGCAGCGACGCAGCCGACCTCGCCCGGCAGAAGGCCCAGGCCATCAACGCCCTGCAGCTATTGACAGGCATGGCGGTGACGGTCGCGGCACCGGAAGAGGTGTCACTGCCCGAACCCCTTGCCGCCGGCCTGCCTGCCGAGGTATTGACCCGGCGCCCCGACGTGCGCGCCGCCGAACAGCAGCTTTTGGCCGCCAACTTCAACGTGGGAGCAGCGCGCGCGGCAATGTTTCCCCGCATCACCCTCACCGCCGCTTTCGGCACCGCCAGCGCCGCCCTCGGCGACCTGTTCGCGGCAGGCTCCCAGGCCTGGAACCTGGCCACTGGCGCGCGCGGGCCGCTCATCGACTTCGGCCGCAACCAAGCCAACACGGAGGCCGCCGAGGCGCGCCGTGCCGCTGCCCTCGCCAACTACGAGAAAACGCTGCAGCAGGCCTTCCGCGAAGTGGCCGATGCCCTGGCCGCGGAGAATGAAGGACGGCATCAGGTCGCCGCGCAGGAGGAACTGGTGCGTGCCCAGGAAGCCCGCCTGGCTCGCGTGCGGGCGCGGGAAAACGCCGGGGTGGCGAGCGATCTGGAAGTACTGGATGCGCAGCGCAGCGTGTTCGCCGCCCGGCAGACGCTGGCCGCCAGCCGGCGCCAACTCGCCACGGCGCGCGTGACACTGTACAAGGCCCTCGGTGGCGGCGCGGAGTAGAATCACGTCATGTCCGATCTCAACGACCCCCGCGTCTTCTTCGCCGCCGAACGCACGCTGATGGCCTGGAACCGCACGGGCCTCACCCTCTTGGCCTTCGGCTTCGTGATGGAACGCTTCGGCCTGTTCCTGCACATGCTGCATGTCAAGCCACGGGGACTGGGGCGGGATTTTTCCTTCTGGATCGGCGTGGCCTTCATCCTGCTTGGCCTGGCCGTCGAGGTCTATTCGGTCATCCAGTACCGGCGTGTGCTCCGCACCCTCAGACCCGTGGAAATCCCCGAACGCTATGCCACCTGGGGCGGCATCGCCGCCAACCTCACGGTGGTGGCGCTGGGTGGGGCGCTGCTCGTGTACCTGTTCTCCGAGTTCTGACCATGGACGGGATGGCGCTGGCGAAAGCCACGGTAACGCTGTTCGCCGTGGTGGATCCAGTGGGCACCATCCCGTTCTTCCTGGCCGCCACCCGCATGCTCTCCACCCATGAGGCGCATCGGGCGGGGAGGATTGCGGCGCTCACGGTGTGGGCGGTGCTGGCGGCCGCTGCCCTGTTGGGGGAATACGCCCTTCGTTTCTTCGACATCAGGATCGAGTCCTTCGCCGTGGCGGGGGGTCTGCTGCTGCTGATGCTATCGCTGTCCATGCTTCAGGCCCACGTGAGCCCCCTGCGCCAGACACCGGAAGAGGCCACCGAGGCCGAAGAGAAAGAAGCCATCGGCGCCGTGCCCCTGGGCGTGCCTCTGCTCGCGGGCCCCGGTGCCATCACCCAAGTCATCGTCGCCTCAGGGGAGGCGCCCCACCCCGTGGCGCTGCTTGTCCCCATCACGCTGGTGAGCCTGTCCGTCTGGGTCGCCTTCCGGGCTGCGCCGCTCATCGCCCACCGCCTCGGCCGCACCGGCATCCACATCGTCACCCGCCTGATGGGCCTCATCATCGCCGCGCTATCGGTGGAAATGATCGCGCGGGGACTGGCGCGGCTATTTCCGGGCTGGATGACGTAGAAGCCACGCGGGGGCAGGCGCCCCAGCCGAAACGAAAGGCGCTTTGCACCGCGCCCAGCACATCGTCGAGGCTGCGGCGGCCCTTGACCCGCCGTCTCGGGAACGCCATTACCCACTCGATTTTCAAATGAGACAAAAAAGCCGGGCAAGGCCCGGCTTTTTTGCTTCCCTTGTGAGGAGATTACTTCTTCTCTTCCGCGGGAGCAGCCGGCGCGGCGGCGCCACCGGCAGGAGCGGCAGGCGCAGCGGTACCTTCTGCAGGCGCAGCCGGAGCGGCAGGGGCAGCAGCCTCAGGCGCCGGAGCAGCGGGAGCCGGAGCCGGAGCCGGAGCAGCCGCAGGCGCGGGTGCTTCGGCGGCGGGCGCAGCGGCCTCTTCTTTCTTGCCGCAGGCAGAAAGCGACACGGCCAGCAGAGCAGCGAGCAGGACGGAGTATTTCATTATGTTTCCCTTTAGCTAAAGTTAAAACAAGTTGAACCTGATCGGTCTTGCTACCACGCAAAAGTGGACCGACGCGGCGAATTATAGCAACCCGCAGCAAAAATGTAAGTGGCAAAAGCAACAGGCACCCTATCATAGCCCGAGGGTGGTGGCAGCGAGCGCCGGCCGGGATGCCTGCCAGATCTCCTCGAAGCGACGCTTAAGTTCCTGGGCATGCTCCGGCTGCTCGAGTCCCCATCTGCCCCGAGCATGGTCGAAATGGAAACGGTGCACGTAATGCGCCCCGTCGGCCACCATGATGCCATCGTAAAGGGCGCGCGCCTCACGCTCCGTCTCATGGATGCTCACGGCATGGCTGAACTGGCGCAGGAGATTCATCAGGCGCGGCTCGCGCCGTGGCAGTCGTGCCGTATCGTGCAACACAATGCGCAAGCGGTTGTCACGCCCCATCAGTAGCAAGCGGCGCAGGGCCTCGCTGCGGACAGGATCGTCGAAGCCCGCCCCTTCCAGGTTGCGATCGAAGATGCAGATCTCTCGGCGCGCCGCCAGAATCAGGTGGTCGATCGCGCATCGATAGCCGGAGGGAACGTCGAATGTGCCCGCGCTCGGTGTCTCCTCAGCCATGGGATCTCCGCGCGGCGGGGAGTTCTAGCCAGCCGGCCCGGTACCACTCGTACAGGATCTCGAATAGCTCCCGGGGCGCGGCATTGAGGCCGGCGAGTTCCCGCCCATCCGCGAGCCGCGTCAGCCAGCCGCGCAGGCCCGAAGCCACCCGCAGGGCCTCGCCGTTGATGAACACGCTGGGACCATGGAACAGCATCAGGCTCTTCAGGGACAGTCGCACACCCCGGGTCCGCGCCACCCGCACGAAGGCACCAAATCCCAACGGGCGCGAGGGTGGCTCGAAAAATAGGTGGGGTTTCGGCTCGGTCAAGTAGCGCCCGAGAAAGTCCGCCACCTGCGCCCGGTTCCAGCGGATGGCCTCGAGTAGATGCGCCACCTTGTCCAGCATGGCTCCATCAATCTCTGCAGGATGACGCTTGAGCCGCAGATCCGGATCCTCGTACATGCCAGTGACCTGCAGGTTTTCCTCCAGATAGGCGAGGAACTGGGTCACCAGCTCCTGGGCAGAAGGTGCGCGAAAGCCGATGGAATAGGTGAGACAGTCGTCCAACGCCACACCGTAATGGGCATATTTGGGAGGCAGATAGAGAAGATCGCCGCTGCCCGCTGTCCATTCCTGCTCCGCACGAAAGCGCTCGAGAATACGCAGCGGTGCGCCCTGCACAAGCCGGCGGTCACGCTGGCCGCTGATTTGCCAGCGCTTATGCCCGAGGCCTTGCAACAAAAACACATCGTAGGAATCGAAATGGGGCCCTACACCGCCGCCGGCAGGCGCAAAGCTCACCATGAGATCGTCCAGCCGCGCATAGGGAATGAAAGAAAAGGCTTGTAACAGCGCCTTGCCTTCGGGTAGCACCTGGTCGACGCCCTGCACCAGCAAGGACCAGCGCGCCCCTTTGAGGCCACGGAAATCGCCGGCAGACAAGGGGCCGTGGCGCACGCTCCAGACACCATCGCGCTCCACGACCAGGCGTGCCTGCACGTCCTCGCGCGCTGCCAACGCCTTGAGCTCCGCAGGGGTGAGGACATCGCGAAATTCGGGCAGGGCCTGGGGCACGAACAGAGGCGCCTTCTGCCAATAGCGCGCCAAGAACTGTCGGGGAGTGAGAAAACCGAGCAGTCGATCGATCATGGGGGGATTATACGGTGCGCCTTTGTCCTCCACACCTGCACATAGGTTTTCTGTTGTCAACAAATAGAACTGTCCGGTCTTAAAGCACGTAAACTGTCCGCTTTTCCCCTGTGGGAAGGTGTCCCACA
>NZ_JBAJEX010000016.1 GCF_039822265.1 Thiobacter sp. AK1 | reverse complement strand
ATCGACTCGGCCAACAAACCCCTCTATCCTTCCTCCTCCAACACCAACCTGAGTGCCAAAGGTGGTGGACTCATACATTTGGTTGCTTTTTGCCTGCCGCTAGCCCATAATTGCGCCCTTCGCGACACCGTCCGGTGTCGCCTCCACGGCGGGGTTAGCTCAGTTGGTAGAGCACTGGATTGTGGCTCCAGGTGTCGTGGGTTCGATTCCCATACCTCGCCCCACTTTTCCCGCATGCCCGGCTCATTGCTTGGGTGTTCGCAGTAGTCGCTGTTTCTCCCGCTCCCATTCGCGCTTTTTCTCCGCTTCACGGACATCGTGTTTCTTCTTCCCCTTGGCGAGCCCAATTTCTGCCTTGATTCGGCCATTGCGGTAATGCAGATCCAGCGCCACCAGGGTATAGCCCGCGCGTTCTACCTTGCCGATCAGACGCTTGATTTCGTCGGCATGGAGCAGGAGCTTACGGCTGCGGGTGGGATCGGGTCTGACATGGCGTGACGCCGTGGGCAGGGGGCTGATGTGGGCATTGATGAGATAGAGTTCGCCATCGCGGATCACCACATAGGATTCCTTGAGCTGGACACGCCCGGCGCGGATCGCTTTGACTTCCCAGCCTTCCAGTGCGATACCGGCCTCGTATTTTTCCTCGATGAAGTAATCGTGGAAGGCCTTTTTGTTCTGGACGATGGACATGAGGGGGCTGTGAAAGATGAGCGCGAAGGTAAAATCGCGTATTCTAGCAGTTTTGGTTGCCGGCCCGTCCGCTGATCATCCATGGCGCAAGTTGAAAAGTCGGTGCTGGTCGCCCATTCGGCGCCACTGATGTTCGAGCTGGTGGACCGCGTGGAGGACTACCCTTTGTTCCTGCCCTGGTGTCCGCGCACGGAAGTGCGCTGCCGGGAGGCGGAGCGCGTGGTGGCCACCATCCACATCGACTACCACCACCTCAAGCAGAGTTTCACTACCGAGAACGTGCGGGCACATCCCCGACGCATCGAGATGCGGCTCAAGGAAGGCCCGTTCCGCGTGCTGGAGGGAAGCTGGCAGTTCCATGCCCTGGGGGATGAGGCATGCAAGGTAGAGTTCCGCCTGCACTACGAGTTTGCCACGCGCTGGATCGAGAACATCGTTAACCCGGTGTTCAGCATGATCGCGGGCAACTTGGTGGAGGCGTTTGTTTTACGTGCGGAGAGAATCTCACGTGGATGAAACGATCCTGGTGGAAGTCGCCTATGCCCGACCGGATCAGCAGGTGCTCATTCCGGTGCGCCTGCCCCCGGGCGCGACCGTAGAGGAGGCGATCCGACGTTCCAGGGTGCTGGAGCGTTTTCCCGAAATCGATCTGGCTCGCAACAAGGTGGGGATTTGGTCGAAGCTTACCAAGCTGGAGGCACCGGTTCGAGACCGGGATCGGGTGGAGATCTACCGACCACTCATCGCGGATCCGAAAGAAGTGCGGCGCAAGCGTGCGGAGGCGGGAAAGGCGATGAAGAAGGGCGGGGGCGAGCTCAAAGACGAGGGCCAATAGTGCCCGTTTACTTGCACCAGGTTTCGACGCCCTTACGGGCGTCGTTGATGGCCTTCTGGCGTGCCGCGTCGTCGAGGAATTCTCGCTCACCTTGGTCGTTGGTGGTGACCACGCGCTGACCACTTTCCAGCAATCGCAGATTCTTACGCGCGGTCTCGCAGTTGGCCTGTTTCTGGCGCGCCTCTTCGGCTTCCTTTTCTTTTTTCGCCTGGGCTTCCGCTTCCGCCGCGCGCCGCTGGCGGAATTCCATGTCCTTTTCTTGCCAAGACTTCGTTGTGCCGGCGGGAGCCGAGGCGGGCGAGGGTGGGGCGGGCAAAGTCTTGCCGGATTTCGCGTCAGCGGGCGGTGGGCTGTCGGAATAGTGCACCTTGCCCTGGGCATCCACCCATCGATAGAGCTCGCCCGAGGCTACGCAGGGGAGGGCTAGAAGCAGCAGGATCCAGAGTTTGTTCACAGGATGCCGAAGACCTGGAAGGCCGTCCGCAGACGGCCTAGGCAACGGTTACCGTCCAACCACGCTCAAGGGATACGATTTTTGAGCGAGGCCCATGGCAGCGTGCTCGCTGGCGACCTTGGCGTGTTTGATCACCGCGGCGCTGTCACCTTTGGCGGCGGCTTCCTTGGCGGCCTTGAGCGCGTTCTCCGCCGTGGTCCACAGAGCACCTTTGGCGTCTGCCGCCTTCACGTCCGCCTCGGCCTTGGCCAGGGCGGCTTTAGCTTCCTCGGAGAGGGCGGGGGTTGCGCTATTTGCAGCGGTTTGCGTGGGGGCGGTCTGGCAGCCGCCGAGCACCAGGATACCGGCGGTGGCAAGGGCGATGAGCATCTGTTTCGACATTGTTTTGGACTCCTCTCTTTTGGTAATTGGGTTAGGGGGATTTTTTGTATGCGCTGGGCGCTGGCGCTACCTTAGCCCCAGCCGCTCGAGTCGTCAACCGGGACACGCACCGGCCGGCCGCGTTTACCCGGTGGGGGCCGAGCCAGTATAATGCGTTTTTGTTCCGGGACCGAAGAATGCGCCTCCTGAAGAAAGCTCTCACCTTCGACGACGTCCTGCTCGTCCCCGCTTATTCCACCGTCCTGCCCAGGGACGTGTCCCTCAAAACGCGGCTCACCCGCGACATCGAGCTCAATCTGCCCCTGGTGTCGGCTGCCATGGATACTGTGACCGAGGCGCGTATGGCCATCGCCATCGCCCAAGAGGGGGGGTTGGGCGTGATCCACAAGAACATGACGGTGCAGCAGCAGGCGGCCCAGGTGCTGCAGGTCAAGCGCTTCGAAAGCGGGGTGGTCAAGGATCCGGTTACCATTCCCCAGGACATGCCAGTGCGGGATGTCCTGCAGCTAACACGCATGCATAAGATTTCCGGTCTGCCGGTGGTCGATGGACGCAAGGTGGTGGGCATCGTCACCAACCGCGACCTGCGCTTTGAAACCAATCTCGATCAGCCGGTGAGGGCCATCATGACGCCCAAAGAACGGCTGGTGACGGTGAAGGAGGGGGCCTCGCGCGAGGAGGCCCTGGCCCTCATGCACAAATACCGCCTGGAGCGGGTGCTGGTGGTCAACGACGACTTCGAGCTCAAGGGGCTTATCACCGTCAAGGACATCCAAAAATCCACGGAACATCCCAATGCCTGCAAGGACCAGCTGGGGCGCCTACGAGTGGGGGCGGCGGTCGGCGTGGGCGAGGGCACCAACGAGCGCGTGGAGGCGCTGGTGGAAGCCGGGGTGGATGTGATCGTGGTGGACACCGCCCATGGCCACTCCAAGGGCGTGTTGGACCGCGTCAAATGGGTGAAGAAGCATTTTCCCCAAGTACAGGTGATCGGCGGCAACATCGCCACCGGCGAGGCGGCGCGTGCCCTGGTGGACCACGGCGCCGATGCGGTGAAGGTGGGGATAGGCCCCGGTTCCATTTGCACCACCCGCATCGTCGCGGGCGTGGGTGTGCCCCAGATCACGGCCGTGGCGGATGTGGCAGAGGCGCTCGAGGGCACAGGTGTGCCCCTCATCGCCGATGGTGGCATTCGCTATTCTGGCGACATCGCCAAGGCGCTGGCGGCGGGGGCCGATTCTGTCATGCTCGGTGGTCTGCTCGCCGGCACCGACGAGGCGCCTGGCGAGATCGAACTGTTCCAGGGACGCTCTTATAAGTCCTATCGTGGCATGGGCTCTCTAGGCGCGATGCAGCAGGGATCCAGCGACCGGTACTTCCAGGAAGCCGAAGCCAACAAGGACAAGCTCGTGCCGGAAGGCATCGAGGGCCGGGTTCCCTATAAGGGCAGCGTGCTGACTGTCATCCATCAACTCATGGGGGGCCTGCGTTCCAGCATGGGCTATCTCGGCTGCGAGAGCATCGCGGCCATGCACGAGCGCGCGGTGTTCGTGGAAATCACCTCCGCGGGGGTGCGGGAATCTCATGTGCACGACGTGCAAATCGTCAAGGAAGCACCCAACTACCGCATTGGCTGATCGCCGCTGCAATATCCACGAGGCACAGAGGAAGCCAGTCTTCTGGTAATTCCTCTGTGCCTTCGTTTCTTTCCGCGTGAGAAATGATGCCATGATCCACGACAAGATTCTGATTCTCGACTTCGGCTCCCAATATACCCAACTCATCGCACGCCGGGTGCGGGAAAGTGAGGTCTATTGCGAGTTGCATCCCTACGACGTTTCCGAAGCTTTCATCCGCGACTTCAAGCCCAAGGGCATCATTCTTTCCGGTGGACCGGCTTCCGTGTACGAGGCTGAGACTCCGCGTGCCCCGGACGTGGTGTTCCGCTTGGGCGTGCCCGTGCTGGGCATCTGTTATGGGATGCAAACCATGGCAGCACAGCTAGGCGGTAAGGTGGAGAACGCCAGCCACCGCGAATTCGGTTATGCCGAGGTGCGCGTGCGTGGCCATTCTCGCCTGCTTGCCGACATCCAGGACCGTTGCGATTCAGACGGCAAGTGCTGGCTCGACGTCTGGATGAGCCATGGCGACAAGGTCACCGAACCGCCTCCCGGTTTCAAGGTGATCTGCGAAAATGCGGCCACCCCCATCGCCGGCATGGCAGACGAGACGCGGCACTTCTATGGCCTGCAGTTCCATCCGGAAGTCACCCACACGCTCCAGGGCAAGGCCATCATCGCCCGCTTCGTGCACGACATCTGCGGCTGCGGCTTCGACTGGAACATGCCCGACTACGTGCAGGAGGCCATTGGCCGCATCCGCTCGGAGGTGGGCAAGGAAGAAGTGATCCTCGGCCTGTCAGGCGGCGTGGATTCGTCCGTGGTCGCGGCCTTGCTGCACCGGGCAATCGGCGACCAACTCACCTGCGTGTTCGTGGACAACGGCTTGCTGCGCCTCAATGAGGCAGAGCAGGTGATGCAAACCTTCGCCCGCAATCTGGGTGTGAAGGTGATCCACGTGGATGCCTCCGAGCGGTTCATGAATGCCTTGGCGGGCGTGATCGACCCGGAGGAGAAACGCAAGATCATCGGCCGCGAATTCGTGCATGTGTTCCAGGAGCAAGCCGCAAAGCTGCCGAATGTCAAGTGGCTCGCCCAGGGCACCATTTATCCAGATGTGATCGAATCGGCCAGCGCCAAGACCAAGAAGGCCCATACCATCAAAAGTCACCACAACGTCGGTGGGCTGCCGGACACCCTGCACCTGAAGCTTTTGGAACCGCTGCGGGAACTGTTCAAAGACGAGGTACGGGAACTGGGCGTCGCGCTCGGCCTGCCCCACGACATGGTCTATCGCCATCCCTTCCCTGGACCGGGGCTGGGCGTGCGCATTCTGGGCGAGGTCAAGCGCGAATACGCCGACCTGTTGCGCCGTGCCGATGCCATCTTCATCGAGGAGCTGCGCGCCAGCGGCTGGTATGAGAAAACCTCCCAGGCCTTCGCCGTCTTTCTCCCTGTGAAATCAGTGGGCGTGATGGGCGATGGCCGCACCTACGATTACGTCATCGCCCTGCGCGCGGTGCAGACCCAGGACTTCATGACGGCTCACTGGGCGGAACTGCCCTACACCCTGCTTGCTAAGGTGTCCAATCGCATCATCAACGAAGTGCGCGGCATCAACCGCGTGGTCTATGACGTCACCGGCAAGCCGCCGGGTACCATCGAGTGGGAGTGAGTAGAGGTCTGGCAGCGACTGGCGAGAACAAGCAACAAACTCGCCGTAGATCATTGAAAAACAAGCATAAATCTCAAACTCTTCTGGCAAGGTCTGGCAGCCTCAAGCAGAACCATGGGTTTCCGTCGAGCAGGTCGCCCAACACCTTGGCGTGGCCAAGGACACCGTGTACCGCTGGCGCGAGCACCGCGGGCTGCCGGCGCACCGCGTCGGGCGGCTGTGGAAGTTCAAGCTGTCTGAGGTGGACGACTGGGTACGCGCCGGGGGCGCGGACGAAGAGAACAACGAGCGTTCAGGAAAACCGACATGACCGTCACCCTTGCAGAACTGCTGAAAGACAGCGCCTACCGGCTTGATCAGTTCAAGCCCAAACACATCGCCGAGCTGGAGGCGAAGATCACCCTCAAGGAGTCTGAGTCTGGCAAGGTGGCTGCGCCCTATGTCAACTGCCTGGTGCGCGGCAAGCCGGTCAAGCTCACGCCGGAAGAGGTGGTGCGCCAGCTCTACCTGCAGGTGCTGCATGGCGATCTCGGTTACCCCGTCAGCCGCATGGAGGTGGAATACGAAGTCACCTTTGGCCGCGAAAAGAAGCGCGCCGACATCTGTATCTTTGACAAGGACCAGACCACCACGCCTTACATCCTGGTCGAGCTGAAAAAGCCCAAGCTCAAGGACGGCAAAGAGCAGCTCAAGAGTTACTGCAACGCCACCGGCGCGCCAATGGGCGTGTGGACCAACGGGCAACAGATCTCCTACTACCACCGCAAGGACCCGAACTATTTCGAGGACATCCCGCGCATCCCGAGCGCCCTGGAGAAGCTCTCGGACATCCTCTCTGAGCGCTGGACCATCGACGACCTGATCAAGCACGACAAGCTGGTCAACGAGCGCAAGTCCCTCAAGGACCTGATCCTCGAAATGGAGGACGAAGTCCTGGCCAATGCCGGCGTGGACGTGTTCGAGGAGTTGTTCAAGCTCATCTTCACCAAGCTCTACGACGAACTGGAAAGCGGCCGCGACCGCAAGCGGCACCTGGTGTTCAAGAACTACGGCGACACCGAGACCGAGCTCAAGGCCAAGATCCAGGATCTGTTCGAGAAGGCGCAGCAGAAGTGGGAGGGCGTGTTCCCGGAGGGTGCCCGCATCGAGCTCACCCCCAGCCATTTGGCCGTGTGCGTGGCCTCACTGGAAAAGGTCAAGCTCTTCAACTCCAACCTCGAAGTCGTCGATGATGCGTTCGAGTACCTCATCAACAAGTCCAGCAAAGGGGAAAAGGGGCAATACTTCACACCGCGCTACGTCATCGACATGTGCGTGAAGATGCTCAACCCGCAAGAGCACGAGACTCTGATCGACACGGCGGCAGGCAGTTGCGGCTTTCCCGTACACGCCATTTTCCACGTGTGGGAACAAATCATGAAAGAGGAAGGACTGGACAAGAGCCACCTCTTCACCACCGAGAAGAAGCCCGCGCGCTGCGAGGACTATGTGCGCGACAAGGTCTTTGCGATCGACTTCGACGAAAAAACCGTGCGCGTGGGCCGCACGCTCAACCTCATCGCCGGCGACGGTCAGACCAATGTGCTGCACCTGAACACGCTGGACTACGAGCGCTGGGATGAAAAGACCGAGGACGAAGCCTGGCGCGATGTTTACGGCGAAGGCTGGAAGCGTCTGCGCAAGCTGCGCGCGGCCAAGGACGAAAACCGCGACTTCCTGTTCGACATCCTGATGGCCAACCCGCCGTTTGCGGGCGACATCAAGGAGACCCGCATCCTTGCTAAGTACGACCTGGCCCGCACGGTGAGCTTCGACAAGGTCAACAAGGTGGACCCGGCCGACAAGCACATCGTCGATGCCACGAGCCGTGCACCCACCTTCCCGGAAGCCCTGCACGCCAGCCACGAGGTCATCTACAAGATGGCCGACGGCACCTACCGCAAGGTCAAAGTCAAGCACCAGACCAACGTGGGGCGCGACATCCTGTTCATCGAGCGCAACCTACAGTTCCTCAAGCCCGGCGGCCGCATGGCCGTGGTGCTGCCGCAAGGGCGGTTTAACAACGCATCAGACAAGGCGCTGCGCGAGTACATCGCCGAGCACTGCCGGATTCTTGCCGTGGTGGGACTGCACGGCAATGTGTTCAAGCCGCATACCGGCACCAAGACCAGCGTGCTCTTCGTGCAAAAGTGGAACGACGATCCGGCGAAGGGCCCGCTGTGCCCGAAGAAAGACGACTACCCCATCTTCTTCGCCACCATGCGCGAGCCCTCCAAGGACAACTCGGGCCGCAAGATATACCGGGCCGTGCGGCACGGCCTGCCTCCCGATGAAGTGGCTGAAATCGAGCGTTTGCAAGCCAAATGGCGGGCGCTGGATGAGGAGGAACAAGTCCTTCGTGGCAAGGAACGCAAAGGCAAGCTTTCCGAAGATGAACGCAAGCGGCTGGAGGAAATCGCGGCGATGCGCCAATCGAGCCCGGATGAGATTGAAAAAACCAAAATCGATCTCGATGCGCCCATGCTCGACAGCCACGGACACCTGATCGTCAAGCATGACCTGTTCAACCACGATGGCTTGACCGGCGACGGCATCGCCGAAGCATTCATTGAGTTTGCCAAGAAGGAGGGCTTGAGTTTTTTTCGATGAGCCCCTTCGACAAGGCGCGCTATGAGCGCCTGTTGGAGGGGCTGGAGGTGACGGAGGTCCTGCTGTCGGAAGTTGCCCACGACAACGAAGTTCTGCGCTGCGACGCCGAGTATTTCGGCAGACAGGTCACGGAGGTGATGCGTCGACTTCAATCGATGAAGGCGGTGCTTCTCGGGCAGATGGCCGTCATCACAGATGGCATTCACACCGCACTTCCATTCGTTGACGGCGGCGAGATCAAGGTCCTATCGGCTAAGCACCCAAAGGACAACTACATTGATTCCGGTCCGTTCGAGACGATATCCACGGACTTCCACAACAAAAATCCTCGCACTGCGCTTCGCCCACTGGACGTGTTGATTTCGACGGTCGGCACGATTGGGAATGCGGCCGTCGTTACACCTGATATTCTCCCCGCCAACAGCGACAGGCACATCGGCATCATTCGGGTCAAGCGTGACGGCCCGCCGCCGTTCTTCCTCTCTACTTTTCTCGTGTGTCGCTACGGGAGGAGCCAGTCGGTACGCGAAACCACCGGGAACGTTCAACCCAACCTCTTTATTTCCAAGATCAGACGCTTGCTGATCCCGCGATTCGATCCATCCTTTGAGCGCGCGATTGCTGATCAGGTCGAAAGAGCATACTGGCTGCGCAAGCAAGCCGCCGGCATTCTTGAACGGGCCGACCACAACCTACTGCAAGCCCTGGGCCTGGATACCTGGACGCCGCCCGAGGCGCTGAGCTATGTGCGCTCTAGCAGCGACGTCTTTGCGGCGGGGCGGCTGGATGCGGAGCACTTCCAACCTCGCTTCGCTGCCCTGGCAACGCTGATGGCAGCCAAGGGCAACTGCGAGCGCTTGGGGGATCAGTTGCTGTTCAACAGCCGCGGAAGACAACCGGAGTATGCGGACGTAGGCCTCCCGGTCATCAACTCCAAACATGTTCTGCGTAACGAGATTCGCCATGACGAAGACAACCGTCTCGCAGCTGCCGACGACGATAGCCTGCTGATTCGCACTGGTGACGTGCTGATGAACGGAACCGGCGTGGGCACCATTGGGCGCGCGGCGGCATACCTGCATGAAACCCCTGCGCTGCCCGACAACCACGTCACAATCTTGCGCCCGAAATACGCTCTGGATCCGATCTATCTAGCGATCTTCCTGAACTCGCTGGCGGGTCAACTGCAGGTTGAACAGCGGCTTCGCGGCTCATCGGGGCAGATTGAGATCTACCCAACCGACATCGCCGAGTTTCAGGTTTGGGTGGCGCCCCAATCGCTGCAGTTGGATATTCGAAAGCTGGTGGAGCAAAGCTTTGCGCACCGTCAGCGCGCCGCCCGGCTTCTCGACGCCGCCAAGCGTGCGGTGGAAATCGCCATCGAGGACTCGGAAGCCGCGGCGCTGGCGTATCTGGCCGCCGCCAACCCGCCCGACGCGGTCACGTAACCCTGGGCCATGGACCACGCCACCCTCTCCACCCTGCGCGACGGCCACCCCGCCTGGCGATAGCTGGTCTCACCGCATGCGCCGCTGGTGGCGAGCTTCCTGTCGCGTCATGAGCTGACCGGCGTTCTGTTGCAGATGGAACTGGCAGCGCTGCCAGGGCACAGCAGGCAAGACGGCGCGGCGGGCGGCCTTGAGCCCCGCGTGATCATCGGCGACGATGAGTTTGACCCCTTTCAGCCCCGGGCCAAGAGGCTTTCCAGAAAGCGCCGCCAGTTGATTTCCGCTTCCGAGGTAGCGACCTTGCAACCGAGTACGTGGCGCTTGCCCGAAGCCTCGATCCCGACGGCGATCAAGACTGCGCAATCGATGATTCTGCCTTCCAGGCGCACCTTCTCGTAGCTGGCAGGAAGACAAGAGATAGGGTACCTCGCCCAAGTGGCGTTCCCGCCAGGCTTTGAGCCCTTCATCGAGTCTGGCCCCGGCGCGGCTCACCTGGGCGGAAGAGAGCGGAATCTCAGGCCCCAGCAACCTCCAACAACACTGTGATCCCCACCATCGCCTCGGCCTGCTGCCGCCCGTAAAATGGCTCCTCACTCACCACCCCGAGTGCCAAAGGTACTGGACGAATACATTGACTGGCAATCTATTGCACTAAGTGGTATGCTTTTTTTGGTTAGAAGGGTATTCCGAACCCGCAGCTTCACCCGCTGGACGGCTCAGGCCGGCTTGACCGACGAAGTCTTGTTTAAAGCCGTCGCCGAGATGCGCCAGGGACTCATCGACGCGGATCTGGGCGGCCATGTGGTGAAGAAGCGGGTTGCGCTGCCTGGGCAGGGCAAGCAGGGCGGCGCGAGAACCATTGTGGCTACCAAGATGGCGCACCGCTGGTTTTCGTGCTGGGCTTTGCGAAGAACGAACGGGTCAACATCGACGCGGCAGAGCTCAAGGCCTTGCAGGAGCTGGCCAAGCACTACCTGGGGCTCGATGATCGGCAGATCGAGCAAGCGATCGCAAGTGGAGTATTGACGGAGGTGCACCATGACCACGAAAAGGCGTAAGAGCCGCATCCTGCAGGAGGTCCATGAGATGGCCTCGGACCTGCACCGGATCGGCCTGATCGACAAGCGCCGTATGCGCGAGTTCGAATCGCTGTGCCATCTCGATGTTCACGAGATGTCTCCGCAAAAGATCAAGTCCCTGCGTGAGCGGGCGCGTGTCAGCCAAGCAGTGTTCGCAGCCGTGCTCAATACCAGTGTGTCCACGGTGCAAAAATGGGAGGTGGGCGACAAGAAGCCGAGCGGGCCATCGTTGAAGTTGCTCAACCTCATCGAGCGCAAGGGCCTGGAAGCGGTTCTGTGAGGCGGTAAGTTCTGGCAGGAAGGAACAGGAGTGGCTATGCCCATCATTGACGGCATCAAAGCCGAGACCGCTCCGGCAACGTCTTCGCCGATCTGGGCCTACGCGATGCGGAAAAACCCAAGATCAAGTCCGGCCTGGTGATCGAGATCGCGCGGGCGATCCGCGAGTTGGGGCTCACGCAGGAAGAGGCCGGGCGGCGCATGGGTATCCCGCAACCCAAGGTGTCGGCCATGCTGCGGGGAGATTTCTCGAACCTCTCCGGTTGCTGGCCGATGGACTGCTTGAACCGTCTCGGCTATGACATCGAGATCAAGATTCGGCCGGCCGCTGAACCCGTCGGGCACGTGACGCTTGCGGTCGCCTGACTTGCGAGCCACAGCGTGCGGGCTGGCAGCGTTAGGCAAGGATAAGTGTTTGCTTGGTGATGGTATTGTTACTGGTAAGTAGGTGTGAGTAGAGGTCTGGCAGCGACTGGCGACAGCTGTAAAGCGCTTCCGAATCGATGGATGACGGCAATCTCATAGCACGTTGCGCCGGCGGCGATACCCAGGCACTTCGTGCCCTCCACGCGTGCCACGCCCGGGCGGCCTTTGCCTTTGCCTTTCGCATGTTGGGCAATGAAGCCGACGCCGAAGAGGCCGTTTCCGAAGGATTTTATGAGGTTTGGCGGCAGGCCGACCGGTTCGCCGGCCGCTCCAGTGTGCGTACCTGGATACTCGGCATCGTGCGGCACAAGGCGCTGGATTTGTTGCGCGCGCGCGGGGCGCGGCTGGAAGATCCCCTCGATGACGAGGACGCCGCGTTCGTTACCGATCCCGGCGAGACGCCGTATGAGTGGCTGGTGGAGCGCCAGCGCCTGGAGATCGTCACCGAGTGCATGGATGCGTTGCCCGTCGCGCAAAAGGAAAGCCTGCACCTGGCACTCATTGAGGGTATGACCCTTGCCGAAATTGCGCAGGTGCAAGGCGTGCCAGCCAACACCGTCGCCACGCGCATCCATCACGCCAAGCGCAAGCTCAAGGACTGTGTCGCCGCCGCGCTGGGTTTGAAGAATTCTGCGCTAGAGCGCGACTCATCGACATGAGCCAAACTCCATCCGATCACGACCAAGACGCATTGCCGGGAAGCGACGCGGCCGAGCGCCGTTGGCTGGAACACACGCGCAGCCAGATCGAAGCTGGTACGCCGCCGTTCGATCTGGCCCGCAACTGGCAGCGGCTCGCGGCACGCGTGGAAGCGGAGGGCGACTGGCAGCGCACTGCCCAGGCCCGTCCCCCGCGCCCGCGCTTTCCCTGGTGGCAGGCGCTTGTGGCCTATGGTCTAGGCGCGGCGACCGCCGCCATCGTCGCTGTCAGCGTTTGGCCGCTCATGCCGCAGCTTGGCGGCGAAGTGGAGCCGCTGGGCGCGCCTGCGACGCCGGTGGCCGCCGATCGCGTGATGCTGCAGGTGGTATTTCGCGCCGATGCCACGGTCGCACAGATCCGAGCGGCCCTCGATCAAGCGGATGCCGAGGTGGTGGGCGGGCCCGGTCGCCTAGGTGTCTGGCGTGTCGCGGTGCCGGCGAGCCGGGTGGCTGCTGCCCGGCGCAGCTTGGCTACCCAAGCCATCGTGGAAAGTGTCGGCGAATGAAGCGCGGGCTCGTTCTCTTTGCCGTCGGCCTGCTTTACAGCGTTGCCGCTTTTGGCCAGGCCTATCCGCAGAAAGCGCCCGAGCCACGCGGCGGCATGGGTATCGGCATTCAGATCGACCTGGGCGATCTGGCAAAAGGGGTCGCCGCATTATTGGGCCGGGGTGGTGAAGAGCTGCCACGGTCCGCACCGGGCGAGATTCTGGCGGCATGGCCACTCAGCGCACCGATGGACGGATCCGCCATCGCGGAGGCGGTGCAGGGCACGCTCCTCGCGCAACAGTCCCTAACGACGCTGGGGCTTGAGATCGCCCGCATCGGCCTGGAGGAAGCGCGGCTGGATGAGGCCCTGGAGCGGTTGCGGGGGCGTTTTCCCGCCGCGGCATTCGACCGCAATGCCTTTGTCTATCCCCAGGAAGCGGCGCAGGCCGGCGTGTCGGCGCGCCAGTACGCCACCGCCCTGGTGGGGGCGAGCGGCCCCAACGCGCTTCCCCGCCCGGTGCGCATCGGTGTGATCGACGGCGCACTCCCTGAACAGCTTACGCTCGAGGTGGCCGCGCTGACCCATGAATCGTTTGTCGCGGCGCCGGCGAGCGCGCATGGCGAGGCCGTGGCTTGCATCCTCGCTTGCCGGCCGGAGACCGGGTTTGCCGGACTGGCGCCAAAGGCTGATCTCGCCTGGGCTGCGGTGCTCGCCCCCGATGAAAAAGGTCGCGAGCGGGGCGACACCTTCCGGCTCGTTTCGGCGCTCGATTGGCTTTTGGCCAAGCGCGTGGAAATCATCCACATGAGCCTGGGAAGCGCGCCCAACGCCGTGCTGAAGTGGGCGCTCGATCGCACCCTGCCCCGGGTGCGGGCCATCGTCGCGGCGGCGGGCAATGGCGGGCCGAAAGCGAGCCCGCCGTATCCCGCCGCCTTTCCCGGCGTAATCGCCGTGGCCGCCGTGGATGCCGAGGCGCGTCCGTGGGCGCAGGGTAGCCGGGGCGAACACATCCTGCTCGCCGCGCCAGGCGTGGATGTCTGGTTGCCGGTGCGGCAAGGCCATTACTTCACCGGCACCTCGTTTGCCGCGCCCTTCGTCACCGCCTGGATCGCCCAGCGCCGCGCGCGCGGCCTGCTCGTCGATGCGGGGGCGCTGTGTGCGGCGGCGCGTGACCTGCCGCCGCCAGGGCGCGATGAGGTCACGGGCTGCGGGCTGCTGCGCTGGTCGCCGTAGCGCTGCCGCGCACGGGGCTATTGAAGAAAACCGGCGGATCAACCGACTCAAGGACACCAATCAACCTTATTGAGCATTACGTAAATAGGTGACATCTTTGTGTCGTCCCCGCGAAAGCGGGGACCCAGGAACATGGCGAGGAAGAGCCTGGATTCCCGCTTTCGCGGGAATGACGTTTGACTTACGCAGCCTGTCAACTACTTACGTAACGCTCAATAGGAGCTGGAGGAGCTGGAGTATGTCTGCATTTCGTTTTCTGTCCACGACCCTTGTCCTCGTCCTGGCCCTTGCCGCTGCGCACGGCGCCGAGCGCGATGCCATCGCCAGCGGCGCCAAGCTGACCAAGGCCGACGCCGCGCGCACCGCGGCGGCTGTGACGACTCCGTCCGCCCCTTATGGTCCCCCGGCTGACGCCAGCAACAGCGGCCCGGCCACGTCAGCCCGCGGCATCGAGAAAAAAGACATCCGCCGGGGGATGGTCATCGCCAAACCCGGTTCGATCACCCCGCATTCCCGGATCTCGCGGCCGATCGAATGCCCGCCAGATTGCTCGACAGCGGCGAAATCCCCCCCTCCATCCGCGCGCGATTGAAGAAATTAGTCGGCTGCTGCGACTCAGTAGCAGCCAAGGCCGATACGCCAAGGCTTTTAACCGTCAACCCCACGTGTAAAGGAGCCCAGACCATGCACAAACACACCCTCATCGCCAGCGCACTCGCTGCAGTATTGGCTGCCAGCGGCGCGGCATCCGCCGCAGAGAACAGCGGGGGCGGCAAACCACCGATGACGTCCACGCCCACGTGGACGGTGCCCGGAGCACAGTCAAGCAACGTCACGAGCAAGGAAGAAGGAGGCCGCCACACCCCCTTCCACAACAAATATTCTCCTACGTTTCGGGGCGTGCAGCAGCCTGGCGAGGAAAAACAATCGACCAACGAGATTTGTCCGCCCAAATGCGGTCCGCTAGGGCCCTCGCCAACAATCCCGCCCGCGCCGCAAGCTGCTCAAAGGGGAGGCGACAAGCCGGTCAAGCGCCCGCCGATGGAGTGCTACAACCCACCGTGTCCAGGCGAACCCGATCCTCGAAAGGAAGAATCTTTCAAGCAGACCCAAGGGACCCTCGTCTGCTGCTGCGAAGGCAAACCGTTCGACAATACCAAGTACAAGTGCAACGAGTTGGGAAAATTGAAAGAACGCAACCCACAGTAAGGACTGAAATCGCTTAGCCCGGGCGCCGCTTGAGTGCCCGGGGTTTTCCTATCCCGCTTGCGGCGGGTTGACCAAGAAACAGAGGAGATCGCATCATGAATCGAGTTCATTTCAAGCGCCGGGCCCTGGCAACCCTCGTCGGTATGTTGCTCGGCGGTGCTGCCGCACAAGCCTGGTCCGCGCCACAGATTGTGTCCATCACACACACCGGCCCGGTGCCGGGCACGCCCACCCTCACCGCCCAAATCCAGTGCACCTCCAACAACGTCCTACTCACGGCCTACTACCAGAAGCAGGTTGCCAGCGGCTGGGGACCCACCACCTACATCGATAAGTTTTACTGCAAACCGCCGGCCAACACAGGCATGGTCATCACCGTGGCCAAGAGCAAGACGTTCATTACCGTCAACCCCGGAGAGAAGTTCCGTTTCATGGTGCAACAAGGCGGCGCGATGTCGCCCTGGGTGGTACATCAGTTCTAAAGCGAGGGCATGATGCGCAAAGAGACGTGGCTTTGCTTTGCCATGGCCGCTTGGTTGAGCGGTTGTTCCACCGCGCCCATTCTGGGGGGAGATGATCCCGTCGCGAAAGGTGCGGTGGCTGGCGAGAAAACGGTTGCGGCGGCGGAACATCTGGAGCGTTGTGCCGAGCCCCTGGGCACCGTGGGCCTGGCGGATACGGGCGACCCTTATGTGCCCATCGTCCGCATGCTGGTGCAGCAGTCCAACTGTTTCATCGTCGTCGAACGCGGACGGGCATACAGCAACGTGGATCTGGAGCGGCAACTCAAAGAAGCGGGGATCACGCGCAATGCGCAGGCGGCAACGGGCCAGTTGCTCGCCGCCGACTATACCCTCGTGCCCTCGGTCACCTTTGCCGAGCCGTCCGGTTTTGCGTTGAGTAGCGGCTTTGGCGGCATCTTCGGCCGCAAGTCCAACCAAATCGACACCTCGGCTCAGGTGCAAGCGCTGGGTGCTTCGACCACGCTGCTGCTGGTGGACAACACCAGCGGCGCGCAGATCGTCGCCGCCCAGGGGAGCGCCAAAAACTACGACCTCGGCGTGGGGGTCGGTGTGCTGGGCGGCTTGCTTGCGGGTGTCAATGCCTATGCCAACACGCCCCAGGGCAAGATCGTCGCGGCGGCATTCCTCGATGCGTACAACAAGCTGGTCACCGCGGCGCGCCAGTATGCTCCGCAACAAGCAAAAGGCACGGTGGGGCAGGGTGGAAAACTCAAGGGACCATGAGTCTGATCTGGATTTTTCGAGCTTCGTAACGCCGATACGCCTTACCGGCGTCCCCGCGGAAACGGCCGCTCGGGAACGGCCATCAAGCCATCCGTTTTAACCGATCCGAGGATGACGCGTTTATCGTCATGCGGGGCGCCGCAGGCGTCCCGAATTCAGGCATCCCTCAAGCTGTTTAAGGCGCCTCTCTGGGGTCTCACGCAGGCAAGAACACGGTCCGACCAACGCCGTTGATGGAGGGCGATTACGGGCCCTCGGCCGTCACGCATGCAGCAAAGCGCCAAATCCACGCAGGGGAGTAAAATTGCCAGCGGGTTGCACGATGCGAAGTCTCAAATCCACCATGTCCACGCCTCGCCTACGTGCCTTACTGGGGTTGGAAGGGGCAACGGCCAGCCACCGCGAGAAGCTCGTCTCCGCCGCTGGGGCGTTCTTCGGCATTCTGGGAGTGGTACTGATCAGCCACGCCCTCTTGGGTGGCGCAAGCGCCGTGTTCTTGGTGGCGTCCATGGGGGCGTCTGCCGTACTTCTGTTCGCGGTACCCCACGGGCCGCTTTCCCAGCCTTGGCCACTCATCGGTGGTCACCTGGTATCCGCCCTGGTTGGTGTAACTTGCGCGCGGCATGTGGGTTCGCCCTGGCTGGCGATGGCGCTTGCGGCTGGGCTGGCGGTAGGCGCGATGTATTACTTGCGCTGCATCCATCCGCCTGGTGGGGCGACTGCGCTGACGGCAGTACTGGGTGGGCCGGCGGTACATGCCCTGGGCTATCAGTATGTCCTGACCCCGGTGCTGCTCAACGTGGTATTGATTTTCTTGATCGCGGTCGCCTTCAACTATCCTTTCCCGTGGCGGCGTTATCCTGCGGCGCTGGCACGGCGTCCGGCGCCGGTGGGCGAGGCGGCCTACCGGCCCATCGAGCATGAGGATTTCGTGTATGCCTTGAGTCAGCTCGATTCTTTCGTGGATGTGAGCGAGGAGGATTTGCTACGCATCTACGCCATCGCCACGGGGCGCGCCGAGCGTCGTCATCTGGCGCCGGCCGACATCCACGTTGGGCGCGCTTACAGCAATGGCCAGCAAGGGGACGCCTGGGAGATACGCGAGGTAGTGGATGCGAGTCATACTGGCGATCCGGCGCGTGATCAGGTGATCTACAAGGTGGTGGCAGGAGGGCGTGCGAGGACGAGTGGCGTGATGACGCGTAGCGAGTTTGCCCACTGGGCGAAGTACGAAGTGGTGCGGCATGGAAAAGGCTGGCGGCGGGCCGATTGAGGCACAGGACGAGATCTTCATGCGGGAGGCGTTGGATGAAGCCCGCCGCGCGTGGGAGGCGGACGAGGTGCCGGTGGGCGCCATCGTAGTGCGCGACGGGGTGATCATCGGGCGCGGCTACAATTGTCCCATTTCCACCCACGATCCAACTGCCCACGCCGAGATCGTGGCTCTGCGTGATGCGGCCCGGCGTCTGGGAAACTATCGCCTCACCGGCTGCCAGCTCTATGTGACGCTGGAACCTTGTGCCATGTGTGCGGGCGCCATTCTGCACGCGCGCATTGCGCGGGTGATCTATGGCGCGCGCGATCCCAAGACGGGTGCTCACGGCAGCGTGGTGGACTTATTCGATGAACGGCGGCTCAACCATCACACGGCAGTGACGGAAGGCGTGCTTGCCGTAGCATGCGGCGAGATGCTGTCGCGTTTTTTCGCCGAGCGGCGCAAGAAATCCATCGTCGATGAAAATTAGAATCCATCTCGCCACGCAGACCCTTGAGCTCTTGGACGATACGGAGCGGCTAGTGGCCCGCTACGCCGTTTCGACTGCGGCGAACGGGCCGGGCGAGCGTGAAGGTAGCTTCCGCACACCGCGCGGGCAGCACATCATCCGCGCCAAGATCGGCGCGGGCCAGCCCGAGAACACGGTATTCGTGCGGCGCCGACCCACGGGCGAAATTTACACGCCAGCACTGGCCGCACAATATCCAGGTCGAGACTGGATCCTCACGCGCATCCTCTGGCTGTCTGGCTGTGAGCCTGGCTTCAATCGCCTCGGCGCGGTGGATACCATGCGCCGCTACATCTACATCCACGGCAGTCCGGACGAGGTGCCCATGGGGGTGCCGGGCTCCCGTGGCTGCATCCGCATGCGCAACCGGGACATCATCGAGCTGTTCGATCGAGTGGAGCCTGGTACGCCGGTGGAAATCATCGCCTGATCCTGGGAATGCGTTGGTGCCTCGAGGTGGGCGACGGGTATGCATTCGTCGTCCGACCCGAGTCCACGACTCAAGGCTTGCAATCTCGCGTTCGAATACGTTCAAGGCAAGACGCTGGCGGAGGTGCTGCGGGAAGCAGGGAGGAGATCAGCAAAACTCTCTGTCAACGACGATGTCAAGCGCAACGACATCCTGCGCATGAGTTTGCAGGCCATGTACAGTCCCATGGGCCTTCGCCACGTGGTGTTGGGTGTGAGCGAGAAGCGGCTAAACGTGATGCAGGGTACATTCAGTACTTGCCATCGGGCAGAATGTTTGAGGGGGCTATAATCGAGTCCTTTCGAGATAAAGGTCTGCCATGCGTGCTGCGCTCGTGCTTTGTTTGCTTGCCTTGACTGCATGTGGTCGTGCGGGACCGGCGAGTTATCAGGGCTATGCGGAGGGCGAATTCGTCCGCGTGGCAGCGCCCTTCGCCGGTGAGCTCGCCGTGCTTGCCGTGGGGCGCGGCGACACCGTTGCGGCAGGCGACCTGCTGTTTCAACTGGAACAGGAAAACGAAGCAGCTGCCCTTCGCGAGACGAAACAGCGACTCGCTGCCGCTGAGGCACGTTTGGCCAATCTGCGCAAGGGACGCCGACCCGAGGAGGTGGAGGCTCTCACGGCCCAGCGCACGCAAGTCCAGGCTGCGCTGCGCTTGTCCGAGACGCGGCTGATACGTGAAGCAGGACTCGCGAACAAGGGCTTCGTCGCAGCGGATCGGCTTGACCAACTGCGTGCGGCGCGCGATGCGGATCGGGCACGGTTGAATGAAATCGAAGCCCAGTTGCGGCTGGCGCGTCAAGGCGCGCGCAGCGATGAGATTCGCGCCGCGGCGGCAGAGGTGGCGGCGGCACGCGCGGCCGTGGCACAGGCCCAGTGGCGCCTGGATCAGAAATCGGTACGAACACCGGTGGCAGGGCGGGTGCACGATACCTATTACGTCACAGGCGAGTGGGTCAACGCGGGCAGCCCGGTGGTGGCGCTGCTGCCGCCCGCCAATCTGAAAGTGCGTTTCTTTGTGCCGGAAGCCATCGTTGGCACCCTCAAGCCGGGCCAGCGTGTGAGCCTGCACTGCGATGGTTGCGGCAAACCTTTTCCCGCCCACATCAGCTATATCTCTCCCCAGGCCGAATACACGCCGCCTGTCATTTACAGCAAGGAAAACCGCAGCAAACTGGTATTTCTGGTGGAAGCCCGGCCTGAGACGACGGACGCGGAAAAACTGCATCCTGGCCAGCCCGTGGATGTGGTGCTGCAGTGACGCCGGACATGGGCGATGAGGCGACGGGCAAATGGGGAGACATGAGCCGTTCCGCGTTGGCGATCGACGTACATGGTCTGTGCAAGCATTTCGGTGGCAAGGCCGTGGTCTGCGACCTCACTCTTGCCGTACGTAGCGGCGAGATCTTGGGTTTCCTCGGCCCCAACGGCAGTGGTAAGACCACATCCATTCGCATGCTGTGTGGATTGCTCACTCCGGATAAAGGCAGCGGCACCTGCCTGGGCTACGACGTGATCCGCGAGGCTCAGAAAATCAAGCGCGAAGTAGGCTACATGACTCAGCGCTTCTCCCTCTACGAAGATCTTTCCATCCGCGAGAATCTCGATTTCATCGCCCGCGTCTACGAGATGGCAAATCGGCGTGAAGCGGTCGAGCGCGCCATCTCTGAACTGGGCCTCACACACCGCCAGCACCAGCTTGCTGGTCAGCTCTCAGGTGGCTGGAAGCAGCGTCTCGCGCTCGCTGCTTGTACCCTGCACCGACCACGCCTGCTGCTTCTGGACGAACCCACGGCAGGGGTGGATCCCAAGGCACGGCGGGATTTTTGGGATCAAATCCACGCGCTCGCGGCGAGTGGCGTCACGGTATTGGTGTCCACCCACTACATGGACGAGGCCGAACGCTGCCACCGCATCGCCTATCTTTCTTGGGGACGGCTCCTAGTAAGCGGCACGCCGGACGAGGTCGTGGCTAACGCCGGCCTGACCACCTGGATGGTGGAAGGGCCAGACCTGGCGGCACTGGTGAAGGAGCTCAAAACGCTGCCCGGAGTGGAACAGGTGGTGCCTTTCGGCACCGCGTTGCACGTGAGTGGTTCCGATGCAGCGCTGCTCGCCGCCAGTCTTGCACCGTTGCGTGAACGCCGCGGCCTACGCTGGACCCAGACGGCTCCAGGTCTGGAAGACGTCTTCGTCAAGCTCTCCGCCAGTGTGGGGGAGGTGCCGTGAATGCTGCTTTCTCCTGGTCGCGGTTCTTGGCGGTGCTGCTCAAGGAATTCATCCAGATGCGCCGCGACCGCCTCACCTTCGCCATGATGGTGGGCATTCCCTTGATCCAGCTCGTGCTGTTTGGCTTCGCTATCAACACCGATCCCAAGCACCTGCCCACTGCGCTGATCATCGCCGACCACAGTGAATTCTCGCGCAGCGTCCTGGCGGCCTTGTCCAACAGCGGCTATTTCCAGGTGGTCGCAGTGGTGGGCAGCGAGACGGAAGCGGAGCGACTGCTGGCTGAAGGCGATGTGCAGTTCGTGGTCAACATTCCAGAAAATTTCGGGCGCCGCCTCGTGCGCGGCGAACGTCCAGCGCTACTCGTGGAAGCCGACGCAACCGACCCCGCGGCCACCAACAATGCCATCGCCGCACTGGTCACGGTGGGGCAGACGGTGCTGACGCGAGATCTGGCCGGTGTATTGAGTCGATTGCAGTCAGGTCCACCGCCCTTCGAGGTGCGGATCCATCGCCGATACAACCCAGAGGGGATCACCCAGTACAACATCGTGCCCGGCCTGATGGGGGTGATTCTCACCATGACCATGATCATGATGACGGCGCTAGCCATGACCCGCGAGCGGGAGCGGGGCACCATGGAAGCGCTGCTGGCCACTCCAGTGAATCCTCTGGAGGTGATGATCGGCAAGATCGTGCCCTACATCCTCGTGGGCTACATCCAGATCACCCTGATCCTCGTGGTGTCCCATATCGCGTTCGAGGTGCCGGTGCAAGGCAGCGTGGTCTTGCTGCTCGCCTGCGCGCTGGTGTTCATGCTCGCCAATCTTTCGGTGGGGATGTTGTTTTCCACCATCGCCAAAAATCAGATGCAGGCCATGCAGATGACGTTCTTTTTCTTTTTGCCTTCCATCCTGCTGTCAGGCTTCATGTTTCCCTTTCGTGGCATGCCCTACTGGGCCCAGCATCTGGGAGAAATCCTGCCATTGACGCACTTTCTGCGCATCGTGCGGGGCATCTTGCTCAAGGGCAACGGCCCAGGGGAGGTGCTACCCAACCTGTGGCCGCTCGTGGCCTTCATGCTGGCTGTGATCCTGCTCGGACTCAAGCGCTATCGCAGGACGCTCGATTGAGCGGAGAAGGGCTTTTGCGGGGAGAATGAGATTTGGCTCCGGCGGTTGGGATCGAACCAACGACCAACGGATTAACAGTCCGCTGCTCTACCGCTGAGCTACGCCGGAAGGAAGAGACGACGCGGCGCGGCCGCGCAACAAGCCGCGTATGATAGCGACTCGCCCTAGTTCGGTCAATAACATGTACGAGTCCATGTAGAGAGCAAATAAACTGTCCGGACTTGTAGCACGTGGTTTGTCCGGTTTTATTGGGTACCGAGGAGGTGCCTGATGAGACGGACGGAAGTGTTGCAGGAGATACGGAAGATGCGA
>NZ_JBAJEX010000015.1 GCF_039822265.1 Thiobacter sp. AK1 | reverse complement strand
CGCCCTGCGGCAGGGGACTTCTCCTCCATTCACAACCACGCCGCCTACGCCCTGATCGAGCGCGACAAGACCAAGCGCGCGGCCTGACTCGAAGTCCCTGCCTTCGGGGTGCCTTGTGGGAGGGGCTTTAGCCCCGATCGAACTGCCCATCCATAGGGGGCAAACGGCTTCTGGCCCGGCTCAAGCCTGACCCCAGCAAGCGAACAAAGGATCGCTATAGTCGCGCTGGCTGCTATACCGATCGTCCCGCGGCCGTTTCAGCCCTCGCAGCGTCTCGCCGTGCAGTGCGCTAAAACCGGTTTGATCAAGCAACCACAGCAGGAACCCCAGTCGCTCGAAGGGGTGCAGTTCGCTCCAAACCCGGATGGCTTTGGGCGGAAACCACCGGTCCGAAAACGTGAGCACAAACTTCCCGCCCGCGCACAGCACGCGTCGAACCTCCGCAAAGACCGTTGCGGGATCTGTCAGGTACTCCACCGAGGCGGTGCAGATGACTAAATCGAAACTGGCATCGTGAAAGGGCAATCGCGGATTGCTATTGAGATCATGCACCACGCGAGTGTGGAGCCTGGGATTGGCAGCCAGCTCCTCGCTGTTCATACCTAGCCCCGTGACGGCGAGGTCGGCCGGCGCCGTGGGCAGATGGCTTTCCCAGCTGGACATGAGATCGAGCACACGCATGCCAGCCTCGAGAAACCGCGCATACAAGCGCGCCAGCGCGCTGCGGCAGGCGGCGTCGAGATGATGGACCAGCCGCGGGCGGGAATAAAACGCGGAATCGGCTGTCTCGTCGAAGCGGCTCAAGGCGCCCTCGGGTAAGTAGCAGGCGGCCGCCTGGGGGGGCGGCACCTGCATGCCGGGACCCGTGAAGATGTCTCGGAAGCGACCAGGGGCCGCCTCCTCGTGGCTGGACTGCAGGATGAGGCGTACGCTGTGTCCCGCCAGCGGATGATTGAGATCCAAGACCAGGCACGTCTCATCACAACGCAGTAGACGGCAGGGCCGTAAATCCCGGCGGCCTTCCGCGAGGCCGCCAAATGCCAGGCGAGGATAGTAGCGGCCAGGGACAGGCGAGATTGCAAGGCGGAAATCGTGGCGCGCTACGCTCTGGGGTGGTAATCCCACGGGACTGATCCACGACTGGGGATCAAGGTCGCATACCGACTCTGACAGCAGCGACGCGCCGAGTTTAGCAAGCGTGGCGTCCGTGGTTAGGGCCGCTTGCGGCAGAATGAACCGGTCACGCTGCGTCATCTGCCCGCTTTCCCACAGGAGCACCGCCTCGACACTCATCAGATCGCCTCCAGACACGTTGTGGGGCCACGCTGTCAGGAAGCCGTGCTAATAGCTTTGCGTCAGCGTCAGAACATTCCCCTCGCGGCTCATTTGCAGGCGGTTGAGGAAGCTGTTTCCGAGCAGGGCGAAGCCGTCCGGCAGATTGTCCACCACGGTGGCTTCCACCAGATTGAGGGAAATGGCGCCTACCTTCACGTTGTCCAGGGTGACTTTCCATGCGCGCACCACGCCGCCAGCCGTAGATACCGCTCCCTGCGAGGCACCGCTCAGATCGATGCCCAGCTGGCGCGCGGTGTTGGTGCTGAAGGAGACCATGGTGGCGCCGGTGTCCACCATGAAACGGATCGGGCGGCCGTTGATGGAGCCCACCGTGGAGAAGTGCCCGTTGCTGTCGGCGACCAATTTCACCGTGGGTTTGGCCCCGCTGGCGAAACTGGTGGCAATGCGCTGCCCCATGCCTACTTTCTTGCGCTGGCCGTCCATCTCGAACACCGCGCCGCTGGAATCGGCGCTGATGAGCTTGACGCCCTCGGGCGAGCTCTGGCCTACGCTCATCACGCGCGGCGGACCGCCGTTGATGGAGACCATGGCCTTGTTGGCGAACAGGCCCGTGACCTCGATGTCCGTGGCCCAGGCCGGCGCGATGGCCGCAAGGAAGGCCAGGGCCGACAGGGTAAAATGGCGGCGTGAGTGTGCTCCCATGAAAAGTCTCCCATGAAACCCGTTGCAGTTTTCCGTCATGCGCCCACCGAGGGTCCGGGCTATTTTGCCAGCTTTCTCTCGGCGCGGAGCATTCCCATGACCCTTGTTGCGATCGATGCGGGCTCGCCCGTGCCGACGGACGTGTCGGCTTTTTCGGGGCTTGTGTTCATGGGCGGTCCGATGAGCGTCAATGACGATCTGCCGTGGATTGCGCCGGTGTTGGCGCTCATCCGTCAGGCCGTGGCGCGCGACGTGCCGGTACTCGGGCATTGCTTGGGCGGCCAGTTGATGGCCAAGGCGCTGGGTGGAAGCGTGGGGCGTAATCCAGTGAAGGAAATCGGCTGGGGTGAGGTAGAGGTGCTGGACAATCCCGAGGCACGCCTGTGGTTCGGCGATGCCCCGCGACGCTTCGAATCCTTCCATTGGCATGGCGAAACCTTCACCATACCCGAGGGCGCCACGCGCATCCTGGAATCCCCCCACTGCGCCAACCAGGCCTATGTGCTGGGTCCCCACCTGGGCATGCAGTGCCACGTGGAGATGAGCCGCGAGATGGTGGAGACCTGGTGCGCGGTTGGCGCGGAGGAGATCGCCACTGCTGGCGGGCCCGCGGTACAGTCGCCGGAAGAGATCCTGGCCGACTTGGATGGGCGCGTGGCTCGGCTCAACGCCGTCGCCGAGCGCCTCTATAGCCGCTGGATCGCTGGGCTGGCGAGGTGAGGGTAGCCGCGCGGAGGCGGCATGACCGAGTGCGGTCGTGTCGCGGCTAAAGCCCATCCCACAAGGGCGCCTCATCCGGCTCGTGGGAGGCGCTTTAGCGGCGAACCCCCTCGCTAAAAATGATGGGCCACGCGCAGCGTGTCACCTACTCATGTACGTCGCGATACAGTGCTCAGGGAGCACAGCGGAGGAGGGCGGCTTCCACTTCCTGACGCTTCGCCGCGCCGGCGAGCGCTTCGATCAGGGTGAGGGCGAAGTCCATGGCGGTGCCCGGACCGCGCGAGGTGATTACCTTGCCGTCCTGTACGACCGGCTCGTTCACGTAAGTCACGTCTTTTAGCCCCATTCTGTCCACAAAGCCCGGGTAGCTGGTGGCCTTGCGCCCGCTGAGCAGCCCCGCTTCCGCCAGCACCATGGGCGCCGCACAGATGGCCCCGGTGAATTTGCCGGAATCGGCCATGCGCCGTAGCAAATCTTTCACCCGGGGATCCTCATTGAGATGCTTGGCGCCGGGCATACCGCCCGGCAGCACCACCATGTCGTAGTCCTGGCCGAGGGCCTCGTCGAGTGTGGTGTCGGGCACGATCACCGTGCCCCGACTGGCCTTCACCGGGCCAGGTTTGAGTCCTGCGGTGATCACTTCTACGCCGGCGCGGCGCAACAAATCGACGATGGTGACAGCCTCCAGCTCCTCGAAACCTTCAGCCAAGGGAACCAGCACGCGGGCCACGATAAGCTCCTTCAGTCGCGGAAGTTAGTGAACTGCAGGGGAAATTCGGTGATGGATTTGCGCACCAGGGCGATGGTTTCCTGCAGGGTATCCTTCTTGGGGCCGGACACGCGCACGCTCTCGCCCTGGATGCTCGCCTGCACCTTGAGTTTGCTGTCCTTGATGAGCTTGACGATTTTTTTCGCCAACTCTGGCTCGATCCCGGTTTTGACCGTGACGGTGCGCTTGAGCTTGTTGCCGCTGATTTTCTCGGGCTTGCCAAGCTCCAGGCATTTGATGTCGATGCCGCGCTTGATCAGCTTGGCGTTGAGAATGTCCTGCACCTGGTCGAGCTTGAATTCGTCATCGGCATAGACGGTCAACACATAATCGGCCTGCTCGACGCGGGCATCCGAGCCCTTGAAATCGAAGCGGTTGGTGACTTCTTTGTTGGTCTGGTCCACGGCGTTGCGGACCTCTTGCTTATTCACTTCCGAGACGATGTCGAAGGAAGGCATATGTTCTCCTGGATCAGCGGCGTGCTTCTTTGAGCACGTAACTGGTGATGGGCGCACCCGTGCTATCGTCGAACTCGATGGCACATTCGATGGCAAGCCGTGCCAGCGCGTGCGCATCCAGCTTGGGGTTGTCGTAGGAGGCCCACAGCGCGCCCATGGCGTATTCGCTGCCAGCGCCGTAGGCGTAGAAGCGAGAAAACTCCTGCACCGTGCGATGGGCGCCGACACCGAAGATGCCGTGGGGGTTGGCGATGAGCACGTGGATGCGTGAGCTTTCCAGGTCGTCTTCCTTGTCTTCGGCGGGGTTGAGGAAGTAGCGTTCCTTCATGGCTGCGTGGAGTTCCTGCCAGGTACGGAAGATGGTCTGCACGGAATCGAGCCGTGGCGGCGCTTCCAGGCTCGCGAAGTAGTCACGCAGGATGAGGTTGAAGGTGGTCGTGCCAGTGATGGCGATATGGCTGTCGCCGACACGAATGATCTTCTCGTGGTTGGCGATGTAGGTCGCGGATTCCTTAGTGGTGCCCCACTTGGTGAGGGTGTCCGCCGCGATGGCGATCTGGCCTTTCTTTTTGACAACCGCGAGCGTGGTCATGATTGTCTCCTGTGGCGCAGCAATCCTCTATCCAAAGTGACAGACGTAGTCCAATGTCTCCAGGGTTTCGATGTCGAACTGGCTGTTGGCAGGCACATCGAAGGACTCGCCCGCGCGATAGGTCTTCCACTCGTCCTCGCCGGCAAGGCGTACCCGGCACACGCCGGCATTGATCTCCATGCGCTCCGGCGCGCCGGTGTTGAAGGTCAGGATGCTGGGGAAGATCACGCCGCAGGTCTTGCGTGTGCCATCCGGGAACAAAATGGTATGGGAGACGCACTTGCCATTGAAGTAGATGTTGGCCTGCTTGACCACCGATACGTTGTCGAACTGGGACATGGTCGTTCCTCAGCGATGTTTGCGCTTGGCCGCGATACGCATCCTGAGCGCGTTTAAGCGGATGAAACCGGTGGCGTCGCCTTGGTTGTAGGCTCCTTGATCGTCCTCGAAGGTGGCTATGCGTGGATCGAACAGGGAATCGGTGGGTGAATCGCGCCCCACCACCATGGCGCTGCCCTTGTAGAGCTTTAGGCGCACCCAGCCGTTGACGTGTTCCTGGGTGTGGTCGATCAGGGCCTGCAGCGCCTTGCGTTCCGGCGACCACCAGTACCCGTTATAGATCAGGCTGGCGTAGCGAGGCATCAGATCGTCCTTCAGATGCGCCACTTCCCGGTCCAGCGTGATGGACTCGATGGCACGGTGCGCCTTGAGCAGGATGGTGCCGCCGGGGGTCTCGTAGCAGCCGCGGGATTTCATGCCCACGTAGCGGTTTTCCACCAGGTCCAGCCGACCGATGCCGTGCTTGCCCCCCAGACGGTTGAGTTCCGCCAGTAGCGCGGCCGGCGACAGTCGCTCTCCGTTGAGCGCGACGGGATCACCCCGCTCGAATACGATTTCCACGTATTCCGGCTCATCGGGTGCCTTTTCTGGCGAGACCGTCCAGCGCCACATGTCTTCTTCCGGTTCGGCGGCGGGGTTTTCCAAGTGTCGGCCCTCGTAGGATATGTGCAGCAGGTTGGCATCCATAGAGTAGGGCGAGCCGCCGGCCTTGTGTTTCATTTCCACGGGAATGCCGTGCTGTTCCGCGTAGGCTAGCAGTTTCTCGCGCGAGGTAAGATCCCATTCCCGCCAGGGCGCGATGATCTTGATGTCCGGGTTGAGGGCATAGGCGCCCAGCTCGAAACGCACCTGGTCATTGCCCTTGCCGGTTGCGCCATGGGCAATGGCATCCGCGCCGGTCAGCGCGGCGATCTCGATCAGTCGCTTGGCGATGAGGGGACGGGCGATGGAGGTCCCCAGCAGGTATTCGCCCTCATAGACCGTGTTGGCCCGGAACATGGGGAAGACGAAATCGCGCACGAATTCTTCGCGCAGATCGTCGATGAAGATTTCCTTGACGCCCAGTTTTCTCGCTTTTTCCCGCGCGGGCTCGAGTTCTTCTCCTTGACCGATGTCAGCGGTGAAGGTGACTACTTCGCATTGGTAACGGTCCTGCAGCCATTTCAGGATCACCGAAGTATCCAGGCCGCCGGAATAGGCGAGAACGACTTTACGGATGGTGCTCATGGCTAACGCTCAGTGGGTGGGTTGCTGTTTCGTCAGCACGTCCACCTGGCCGGGGAAGTTGCCGACGTTGAGATAATCCAGGTTGACGCGCTCGCTCGCCTGGTCGATCTGGATGCCCACGGGCTCGCCGTTGGCGGCATAGTTGATAGTGATACCTGGCGCTGGTTCCCAGGCGGTTTCCGCCTCGTGGGGTTTGAGCTCTATGTACAAGGCATCCATGTCGCGAAAATAGACGATGTTCATTGGGGAGTCTCGATGCGGCCGAGGAGGAGATATTCCATGAGCGCCTTCTGGGTGTGCAACCGGTTTTCCGCCTCGTCCCACACCACGCTTTGCGGGCCGTCGATGACCTCGGCCGCCACTTCCTCGCCGCGGTGGGCTGGCAGGCAATGCATGAACAGGGCATCGGGCTTGGCCACGCGCATCATGTCCGCGTCCACCTGCCAGTCGGCAAAGGCGCGCCGCCTTTCCTCGTCCTCCGCTTCGAAGCCCATACTGGTCCACACATCCGTGGTCACCAGGTCGGCTCCCTTGGCGGCTTCCATAGGATCGGCGAACTCTTCGTAGTGGTCGGTGCCATACAGGCCTGCGCGCTCCGGTTCCACTTCATAGCCTGGCGGGGTGGAAACGTGGACATTGAAATCGAAAACCTCGGCCGCCTGCAGCCAGGTGTTGCATACGTTGTTGGAGTCGCCGATCCAGGCCACCGTCTTGCCCTGGATGGGGCCCCGGTGCTCGATGTAGGTGTAGATGTCGGCCAGAATCTGGCATGGATGGTATTCGTTGGTCAGGCCATTGATCACGGGCACGCGCGAGTGGCACGCGAAGCGCTCGATGGTCTCCTGTTCGAAGGTGCGAATCATCACAATGTCCGACATGCGCGAGATCACCTGCGCCGCATCTTCCACCGGTTCGCCGCGCCCCAGCTGCGAGTCGCGCGTGTTGAGATAGATGGCGGTGCCCCCGAGCTGGTGCATGCCCGCTTCGAAAGACAGGCGGGTGCGTGTGCTGGCCTTCTCGAAGATCATCACCAGCGTGCGGTCGTGCAAGGGGTGATAGGTCTTGTAGGCCTTGAATTGCGCCTTGATCCAGCGCGTGCGTTCGAACAGGTATTCGAACTCGTCGCGGCTGAGATCCTTGAACTGGAGGAAATGCTTGATCGGACGTTGTTGTGGCATGACGCCTCCTCAAGCCTTGCCGGCTGCGCCCAGAAAGGTCTTGATCACGGGCACCAGGCCGTCGATCAAGTGCTGCGCCTCGTCCTCGCGTAGGATCAAGGGCGGCACCAGGCGCACGATGCGTTCCGAAGTGACGTTGACCAGCAGCCCGGCTTCCAGTGCGCGGGTGACAATCTCGCCGCAGGGCCGGTCGAGCTCGATGCCTAGCATCAGCCCATGGCCGCGCACCTCGACCACGCCCGGCACATCCTTGAGCGCATCTGTAAGGCCGGCGCGCAGGTAGGCCCCGACGCGCACCACGTTATCCAGCAGCTTCTCTTCTTCGATGACGCGCAGTACCGTCAGACCGGCCGCGCAGGCCAACGGGTTGCCGCCAAAGGTGGACCCGTGATTGCCGGGCTTGAAGACTTCCGCCGCCGGCCCGCGGGCGAGGCAGGCGCCGATGGGCACGCCGCTGCCCAGCCCTTTGGCCAGCGCCATTACGTCCGGCTTGATGTCCGCGTGCTGATGGGCGAACCAGGTGCCGGTACGGGCGATGCCGCTTTGCACTTCGTCCAGCATGAGGAGCAGCCCCTTCTCGTCGCAAAGGCGGCGTAGTCCCGCCAGATAGTCCCGATTGGGGATGTTGATGCCGCCTTCGCCCTGCACCGGCTCCACCAGGATGGCGACGATGTTGGGATTGTGTTCCACCGCCTGACGGACCGCCTCCACATCGTTGTAGGGTACACGCGCGAAGCCGCTCACCAGAGGCTCGAAGCCCGCCTGCACCTTGCGGCTGCCGCTGGCGGTGAGGGTGGCCAGAGTGCGGCCGTGGAAGCTCTTTTCCATCACTAGGATGGTGGGCAGGTCGATGCCCTTCTGATGGCCATAGAGGCGGGCCAGCTTGATGGCTGCCTCATTGGCTTCCGCACCCGAGTTGCAGAAAAAAGCGCGGTCCATGTCCGCCAGTTGGCACAGCCGCGTCGCCAACGCCTCCTGCAAGGGGATCTGGTACAGGTTGGAGGTGTGAATGAGCTTTTGCGCCTGCTCGCACAGGGTGGCGGCCAGTCGCGGATGGGCATGGCCCAGGGTGTTGACGGCGACGCCGGCGACCGCATCCAGATAGCGTTTGCCATTGGTGTCCCACAGCCAGACGCCTTCCCCCCGTTCGAAGGCCACAGGCAGCCGGGCATAGGTGTTCATGAGGTGCGACATTTTCGATCCACCAAAAAGCACACGGCGGCCAGGGCCGCCGTGCGTGTCCGCGGAAAGGCTTAGTTTAGCCGAAAACCACGCCGCTGTGCTGCCAGCCGTAGGCCATGAAGAACAGCATGGGGATGGACAGCATGGTGTTGAAGCGGGAAGCGAGGAAGGCGACCCGGCGCGCCTTGGCCTTCTCTTCGTCGCTGGCCGGGGCCAGGCCCAGGATTTTCTTCTGGTTGGGCCAGATCAGCACCCAGACGTTGAACAGCATGATGGTGCCTAGCCAGGCACCAATGCCGATGCCGGCGAAGCCGTGCTGTAGCGTGAAAGCCGGCACGAAATGCTGGCCCAAGAGGGCGGCGCCGGCCAGCCAGGTGACCACTGCCGCCCAGCGGAAAAACAACAGGGCCCGCGGCGCCACGTGCTTGGTGATGCCGGCAGCGGTGCCATCCTCGGTGGCCGCTTTGAGGGCGGCGACCTGGACGAAATTGAAGTAGTACAACAACCCGATCCACATCACTCCGGCCAGGAAGTGAATCCAGCGGGCGAGTGCGAGTTCCATTGTTCTCCTCCCTTACATCAGAAAGTTTTTGACGATGACGTAGAGCACTAGGGTCAACACGAGCCCGGAAATGACCGTGCCCCACAGGGAATCCAGGGGATTGTTCATCGTTCGTTCCTCCTTAAGCTGTTAGATGTTCGGGAAAGACTAACTAATTCCCTCGGATATTTTTCAGCAAAGCGTGGTCTCACGCAAGGAAAAGCTGGGCCGGGACGGGCGGATTGGCCCCCCAAGCGCTCAAGGAGCGGGCTGCCCTGCCGAAATTTTGCTTGTGACCGCATCAGAATTTTTGCTGACCCAGT
This sequence comes from Thiobacter sp. AK1, assembly GCF_039822265.1. Taxonomy (NCBI): domain Bacteria; kingdom Pseudomonadati; phylum Pseudomonadota; class Betaproteobacteria; order Burkholderiales; family Thiobacteraceae; genus Thiobacter; species Thiobacter aerophilus. Next base: position 16,909 of record NZ_JBAJEX010000015.1, on the reverse strand, counting down.
CCGCGGAATGATAGAATGCGAATATTATGAAAATCTCAACGAACGACCTGATCATCAAAGGTGTCACGACCTCCGGGCGCAAGTTCCGGCCGAGTGACTGGGCAGAACGTCTGGCGGGCGCCCTGGGCGCCTTCGGGGATGACAACCGGGTGAGCTATTCGCCCTATGTGCGGCCCGTCACCTTGGAAGGGGTAGGCTGTGTGGTGGTTTCACGGGCACTCAAGGAAGTGGACCCGCGCGCTTACGAGTTTCTGATGGGCTTCGCGCGGGACAACGATCTCACCGTGATCGACGGGGCAGTGTGGGTGACCACTCGCGGCGCCGAGGCGGCGGCAGGCGGCTAAAGCGCTCGGGGTCGCGGCGGCTGGTCGCGCAAAACGAAAAAGCCGACGCTTTCGTCGGCTTTTTTGCGTGTCGTGGCCCGGCTTAGGCCATGGCCTTGATGGCGGCGGACAGCCGGCTTTTGTCGCGGGCGGCTTTGTTCTTGTGCACGATCTTCTTGTCGGCGATGCGGTCGATCACCCGCTGGGCCTCGCGGAAGACTTCCTGCGCAGCGGCCTTGTCGCCGGCGGCGATGGCCTTGCGAACTTTCTTGATGGCGGTACGCAGGCTCGAGCGCAGGCTCGCATTGTGCATGCGGGCTTTCTCCGCCTGGCGCGCGCGCTTGCGGGCTTGTGCTGAGTTGGCCATGGGAACTCCTGAAGATACGAACTGGAAAAGCTGCCAATTCTACGGGGGATGCGCGCCATTTGCAATGTCGACAAGGGCTATGCCTCGCGGCGGCCAGCCAAAGGGGCTACCATACGAAACTTTGCGCCGCCTCTCCATGAACCTGCTCAAAGCTCTGGCCACCGTGGGCTCTATGACCCTTCTGTCGCGCATTCTGGGTTTCGTGCGCGATGCGGTGATCGCCCGCGCCTTTGGCGCAGGGTTGATGACGGACGCCTTTTTCGTCGCCTTCAAGATTCCGAACCTGTTGCGGCGACTGTTTGCGGAAGGGGCCTTCTCCCAGGCCTTCGTGCCCATCCTGGCGGACTACCGCACTACCCGCACGCCGGACCAGACGCGGCAGCTGGTGGACCACGTATCGGGCATGCTGATGCTCGCTCTGTTCATCGTCACCGTGCTGGGCGTGCTGGCCGCGCCGTGGGTGGTGACCGTGAGCGCGCCTGGTTTCGTGGCCGAGCCGGGCAAGTTTGCCCTCACCGTGGCCATGCTGCGCATCACCTTTCCCTACATCTTGTTCGTGTCTCTGGTCGCGCTCGCGGGGGGCATCCTCAACACTTACAGCCGCTTTTCCGTGCCCGCCTTCACGCCGGTGCTGCTCAACCTGTCCATGATCGCCGGGGCCCTGTGGCTTGCGCCCCACATGGATCCACCGGTGCTGGCGCTCGCCTGGGCGGTGTTCTTGGGTGGAGTGCTGCAGCTCGCTTTTCAGCTACCCCATCTGGCGCGGCTCAAGCTTTTGCCGCGGCCGCGGTTGGATTTCCGCGACGAGGGCGTCTGGCGCATCCTCAGGCTCATGGGTCCGGCCGTGTTCGGTGTGTCGATTGCTCAGCTGTCGCTGCTCATCAACACCATCTTCGCCTCCTTTCTTGCGACCGGCAGTGTCTCCTGGCTCTATTACGCCGACCGCTTGATGGAGTTTCCCACCGGCATGCTGGGTGTGGCCCTGGGCACCATTCTCCTTCCCAGTCTGTCGCGCCACCACGCAACCGCTTCCCACGAGGAATACGTGAAGCTCCTGGACTGGGGTTTGCGTCTTACCTTCCTATTGGCGCTGCCCTCGGCCCTGGCCCTGGCGCTACTCGCCGTGCCTTTGATCACCACGCTGTTCCATTATGGCGAGTTTTCCAGCCACGACGTGTGGATGACGCGCCAGGCGCTGATGGCCTACAGCCTGGGGCTCATCGGGCTGATCATGGTGAAGGTGCTCGCTCCCGGTTTCTACGCCCGGCAGGACATCAAGACACCGGTGAAGATAGCCGTGATCACCCTGCTCGCCACGCAGGCCATGAATTTGCTGTTCATTGGCCCACTCAAACACGCGGGACTCGCCCTGGCCATCGGCCTCGGCGCGTGCATCAACGCCGGGCTGCTCTATCACCGCCTGCGGCGCGCGCAGATTTACCAACCGCAACCGGGCTGGGGCGCTTTTCTGGCGCGCGTGCTGGTGGCGCTGGCGGCCATGGGAGGTGTGCTGGCCTGGGGAATGGGGCCGGCAAACGAGTGGCTTGCGGCGTCGGCCTGGAAGCGCGTCGCGCATCTCGGTGCACTGGTCCTGGCAGGTGCGGGCAGCTATTTCGGCGTGTTGTTCGCTCTCGGGCTGCGGCCACGGGACTTCGTGCGCCGCGCGGCCGAATAGACCACTGACGTGCTCAACGGCTATTTAGGCGTACAAAAGTAGGTGGCAAGCGGCGCAACCGAATCGTCACGCCCGGGCGAGGACGAGTCCGTCATGGCCGCGAAAGGGGCGAGGGGAGGGGGCACCCTGCTGAGGTCATGCTCAATGGAATCGGACGCTTATGCTGAACGTGCTGAACTTAACCGAGCGCGCCTGTCATGCCCACGCAGGGGTCGCGCTCACCATCGGCAATTTCGATGGCGTGCATCGTGGCCATCAAGCCATGCTGGCGCGACTCAAGGAAGCGGCGGCGCACCGGGGCCTGCCGGCGGCGGTGATGACTTTCGAGCCCCATCCGCGGGAATTCTTCACGCCAACGCAGGCGCCCGCGCGACTCACAAGCCTGCGCGAGAAGCTAGAGCTGATGCAAGCCTTGGGTGTGGACTTGGTTTATCTGTGCCGCTTCGGTTCCCGCTTCGCTGCGCTCACGGCCGAGGAATTCATCGCCCGCATCCTGCTCGACACGGTGCGTGCCAAATGGGTGCTGGTGGGTGACGATTTCCGCTTTGGCGCGCGGCGTGCCGGCGATTTCACGCTGCTCGCGAGGGCTGGTCGGCAATACGGCTTCGAGGCGGAGACCCTGCCCAGCGTGCTGGTGGACGGCACGCGGGTATCCTCCACGGCGGTGCGAGAGGCGCTGGCCGCCGGCGACATGGCATGGGCCGCCAGACTGCTCGGTCGGCCCTACAGCATCAGCGGTCGCGTGGTGCACGGCGACAAGCTGGGCGTGCAACTGGGCTTTCCCACTGCCAATATCCAAATGAAGCACAACCGGCCGCCGTTGTCCGGCATCTTTGCGGTAGAATTGTGCGGCCTTGACGGCGCTATCTCCGGGCAGTGCCTGCCTGGGGTGGCGAGCCTGGGTGTGCGGCCTACGGTCAAAGAAAACGGTGTGCCCACCCTCGAGGTGCACGTCTTCGATTTCCACGAACGCCTCTATGGCGCCCATGTGCGGGTGAATTTCCTGCACAAGTTGCGCGACGAGGAAAAATACCCCACGCTGGAAGCCCTCATCGCCCAGATCGAGCGCGACGTGGCGGAGGCAAGGCGTTTTTTTGATGCCAGGGCGCAAAGGGGGCCAAGCCATCAAGGATGAGGTAAGTGCGCAACAGCTTTGCGTCGTCCCCGCGCGAGCGGGGACCGAGCAAAACGGGCGTGACATCAATGCTGTGGATTCCAAGTTCCGCCGCAATGACGGTTCACACGCAACCTGTCACCTGCTTTCGTAACAAGCGATGCAACCCCGTCGTTTCCCAACTCGTGCGTCTTTGGCGTTGGATTTCATATGGCTGATTACAAGAGCACGCTAAACCTGCCGGACACGCCGTTCCCCATGCGCGGTGATCTGGCCAAACGCGAGCCCGGCATGCTCGCGCGCTGGCAGCAGAACCGTCTCTATCAACGCGTCCGGGAAGCCGCGCAGGGTCGGCCCAAGTTCATCCTGCACGATGGGCCGCCTTATGCCAATGGCGACATCCACATTGGCCATGCGGTGAACAAGGTGCTCAAGGACATCATCGTCAAGAGCAAGACCCTGGCCGGCTTCGACGCGCCCTATGTGCCGGGCTGGGATTGCCATGGCCTGCCCATCGAGCTGCAGGTGGAAAAGGAATACGGCAAGGACATCGACCCGGCACGCTTCCGACAATTGTGCCGGGCCTATGCTGCGAGCCAGATCGAACGCCAGAAGAAGGATTTCATCCGCCTGGGCGTCTTGGGCGATTGGGACCACCCCTATCTCACCATGGACTACCGCTTCGAGGCGGACATCATGCGCTTGCTGGGCCAGGTGCTGGAAAACGGCTACCTGTATCAGGGCCTCAAACCTGTGCACTGGTGTGTGGACTGTGGTTCCGCTTTGGCCGAGGCGGAAGTGGAATACGAGGACAAGACCTCGCCCGCCATCGACGTCGCCTTTCCGGTGCTGGACCCTGCCGTGCTCGCCCAGCGCGTGGGGCTCGAAGCGCTACCCGAGGCAACCTTCGCCGTCATCTGGACCACCACTCCGTGGACCCTGCCGGCCAACCAGGCCATCAGCGCCCATGCCGATTTCTATTACGACCTGGTACAGACCGAGAAGGGCGTGCTGCTGATTGCGCGCGATCTGGTGGAAGCCTGCATGGCCCGCTACGGTATCGCCCAATGGGAGGTGCTGGCGAGTATAAGAGGCACGAGCCTGGAGGGTGTCATGTTCCGGCATCCTTTCTATGCGCGCGAAGTGCCGTTGATCCTCGGCGAACACGTGACCCTGGAGGCGGGCACAGGCCTGGTGCACACCGCACCCGGTCACGGTTTGGAAGACTACGTCGTCGGCTTGCGCTACGGGCTGCCGGTGGACAACCCCGTGGGCGACGATGGGCGCTTCCGCGCCGACACGCCGCTGGTGGGTGGGCAGTCGGTGTGGGCTGCCAACAAGACGGTGATCGAAGCGCTCGCCAATGGGGGACGGCTAATGTGCCAGCAGACCCTGAAGCATAGCTATCCCCATTGCTGGCGCCACAAGACGCCGATCATCTTTCGCGCCACGCGTCAGTGGTTCATCGGCATGGACCGCGTGGGGCAGGGTGGGGAAAGCTTGCGCAGCCGCGCGCTCGACGAGGTGGAGCGCACTCGTTTTTTCCCCGCCTGGGGCCGGCCCCGGCTGGAGGCCATGATCCGCAACCGGCCCGACTGGTGTGTCTCGCGCCAGCGTAACTGGGGCGTGCCACTGCCGCTTTTCGTGCATCGGCAGACCGGGGAGCTGCATCCGCGCACCCGCGAGCTCATCGAAGAAGCCGCGCGACGCGTGGAGCAAGCGGGCATCGAAGCCTGGTTCAGTCTCGATCCGCAGGAGCTACTAGGCACGGAGGCGGCCCACTACCACAAGGTGACGGATACACTGGATGTGTGGTTCGACTCCGGCGCCACGCACGCCTGCGTGCTCAAAGTGCGCCCCGAGCTCAATCATCCCGCGGATCTCTACCTGGAAGGCTCGGACCAGCACCGCGGCTGGTTTCAATCTTCCTTGCTTACCGGTTGCGCCACCGATGGCCACGCGCCCTTCCGGGCCCTGCTCACCCACGGTTTCGTGGTGGACGGCCAAGGGCACAAGATGAGCAAATCCCGCGGCAATGTGGTCGCGCCGCAAAAGGTGATCGACACCCTGGGTGCCGACATTCTCCGCCTGTGGGTAGCGGCCACCGATTACTCCGGTGAGCTTTCCATCTCGGACGAGATTCTCAAACGGGTGGTGGAAGCCTACCGGCGGCTACGCAACACACTGCGCTTCTTGCTGGCGAATCTCGCGGATTTCGATCCCGCGCGCGATGGCTTGCCGGTGGAGGCGTGGTTCGACATCGACCGCTATGCCTGGGTGATGACCAGCGACCTGCAGGCGGAACTGGAAACGCACTATGCCGAGTTTGAATTCCACCACGTGGTGCAGAAATTGCAGACCTTCTGCTCCGAGGACCTGGGCGGCTTCTATCTGGACATCCTCAAGGACCGGCTCTACACCAGCGGGCAGAATTCCCGGGCACGGCGCTCCGCCCAGAACGCCCTCTACCACATCACCCATGCCTTGACGCGGCTTCTCGCGCCGGTGCTTAGCTTCACCGGCGAGGAAGTGTGGGCGGTGCTCACCGGACGCGAGGACGACAGCGTGTTTCTGCAAACCTGGTATCGCCATGATCTGCCCAAGGATGCGCCGGCCCTGCGAGCCAAGTGGCAGGCCATCCGCGAAGTGAAGGCCGCGGTGCAGAAGCGGCTGGAGGAAGTGCGCGCGGCCGGCGGCATTGGTTCATCGCTGCAGGCCGAGGTGGAGATTCACGCCAGCGGCGCGAAATACGCGGTGCTGCGCGAGCTGGAAGACGACCTGCGCTTCGTGCTCATCACCTCCCGCGCCGAAGTGATCGAGGCGCCGGACGCCGCCCATGAGCGTATCGAGGTCACACCTAGCCCCCATCCCAAGTGTGAACGCTGCTGGCACTGGCGGGCCGACGTGGGTAGCGACCCGGCTCATCCGACCCTGTGCGGCCGTTGCCTCGCCAACCTGTTTGGCGGCGGGGAGCCGCGCCGCCATGCTTAAGGCGCGACGCTTCTCCTGGTACGGCTTGGCGGTCGTCCTCATCGCACTGGATCAGGCGAGCAAGGCCTGGGTGACGACCCATTTCCTGCCGGGCGAGCAGCGCACCGTGACGCCCTTCTTCAACCTGGTGCTGGCCCACAACACGGGCGCCGCCTTCAGCCTGCTGGCCGAGGCCGGGGGCTGGCAGAGGGTGTTTTTCATCGCCGTGGCGCTTATCGCCACTGCCGTCATCGTCTGGCTCATCGAGCGGCACCGTGAGGAACCCCGCTTCTGTTTCGCCCTGAGCCTGATCTTGGGCGGCGCGCTGGGCAATCTCATCGACCGCCTGCGTCTCGGCTACGTGGTGGACTTTCTCGACTTCCATGCCGCAGGCTGGCACTGGCCGGCCTTCAACGTTGCCGACACGGCCATCACCGTCGGCGCGCTCCTCTTGGTGTGGGACAGCCTGCGTCGTGGCACTGCGTCCAAATCATGAAGCGCGTGGGCTGGGGCGATACGATCTTGCTCCACTACCGCCTGGCAGCGGGGGTGGGTGAGGTGGTGGAGAGCACCTTTGAAGGCGAACCCGCAGTGCTCACCTTGGGTACAGGGGAACTGGCAGAGAATCTGGAACGCTGTCTGATCGGCTTGCAACCCGGGGAGACCCACGTTTTTTTACTGCAGCCCGAGCAAGCCTTTGGCGCGTGCGATCCGGCGCGCGTGCATCGGCTGCCGCTCGCCGCCTTTCCGCCGGAGATGCCGGTTACACCGCGGGCGTTGATCGAATTCGCCCTGCCCAACGGTAGCCGGTTGTTGGGTACGGTCCTGGAGCGGGACGCAAAGACCGCTTTGGTTGACTTCAACCATCCCTTGTGCGGTTGCCCTGTGCAGTTCGAGGTGCAGGTGCTGGAAATCAGGGCGCCGGCGAATCCGGAGCCGGCACCACGTTGATGGCGTGGGCGCCCTTCTCGCCGTGGGAAATGTCGAAGGTGACCCGCTGCCCGCCACGCAGGGTGCGGTAGCCGTCCATCAGGATGGACGAGTAGTGGACAAACAGATCCTCACCTTCCTCGGGCTGGATGAACCCATAGCCCTTGCTATTGTTGAACCACTTGACGATGCCCATGGCCATGGCGACCTCCTCCTCTCTACTTTCGCGACAGTCCGGCGGATGCCGTAAAAGCTTGTTATTATTGAAAACCTCTTATTACTAAAACATTCGGGGCGAATATGCAAGTGATTCTGGCCAACCCGCGGGGGTTCTGCGCTGGCGTGGATCGGGCCATCGAAATCGTGGAGCGGGCACTGGAACGTTTTGGCGCGCCGATCTACGTACGCCACGAGGTCGTGCACAACCGCTTCGTGGTGGAAAACCTCAAGGCACGCGGCGCGGTATTCGTGGACGAACTCTCCGAAGTGCCCACTGGGGCGACCGTCATCTTTAGCGCCCATGGCGTGTCCCGCGCGGTGCGCGAGGAAGCCGCAGCGCGGGGGTTGCGGGTGTTCGATGCCACCTGCCCACTGGTGACCAAGGTCCACGTGGAAGTGGCACGCATGCATGCTGCCGGTAAGGAAATCATCATGATCGGCCACCAGGGCCACCCCGAGGTGGAAGGCACCATGGGGCAGGCCGAGGGCGGCATGTATTTGGTGGAAAGCCCGGAGGACGTGGCGCAGCTGACGGTCAAGGATCCGGACAACCTCGCCTTCGTCACCCAGACCACCCTCTCGGTGGACGATGCCGCGAAAATAATCGAGGCGCTACGCGCACGCTTTCCCCAGATCCAGGGTCCAAAGAAGGACGACATCTGCTACGCGACTCAGAACCGCCAGGATGCCGTCAAACGCTTAGCGGCCGAATGTGACGTGGTTATCGTCGTCGGCTCCAAGAACAGCTCCAACTCCAACCGCCTGCGCGAGGTGGCGGAGAACCTGGGCGCCACTGCCTTCCTGGTGGATAGCGCCGCAGACCTTAACGCCGCTTGGTTTGCGGGCGCAAAGCGCGTAGGCCTCACTGCCGGCGCCTCGGCCCCCGAGGCGCTGGTGCAGGAAGTGGTAGCCTGGCTCACACACCTCGGCGCCCAGGTTACCGAGCTCGAATCTTCGCCCGAGGTGGTGCATTTCCCTTTGCCGAGGGTGTTGGCCTCCGATGCGCCGTCCAGCCTAGGTGTTCCAGGCCGGGCCAATGACTAACGCCTGGCTCAAGCGCCGGTTCAACCGTGCCAGGCAGACAGCTACGCCTACCAACACACATCAACTGGTAAGCTCCCCCCAGAAACGGATTTGACTCCCTGTTCGTTGATGGAAAAACTTCCACACTGATCCCCTGCCTGACTTCCTTGGGGCGTTGCCGTCAGCGTATAGCTGGTCGCGCTAGGTGTATTCAAAGCCAGGGTGTAGAAGCCATGTTCGCTTGCGCTGGGGTAAATACCGCCAACGCCTAAGGTGGCCCCGGAGTACGTATTGCGCTCCGTGTAATAGCGCTCCAGAGCCTGAACGGCGCCCAGTAGCGCAGCTCTCGCTTCGGCCCGGCGCGACCTCTGTACATACTCGACGTACGAGGGGTAGGCGATGGCCGCCAGAATGCCAATGATCGTCACGACGATCATCAGTTCTACCAATGTGAAACCGCTATTTTTCGACCCAGACATTTTTTGCTTCTCCAGTAGTCAGATCGATATCAGCGCTAATCCGAGTTCCCGTCCGCAACTCAAAGAGAGAGCCTTGCCGCCCGCCCGAGAACACCCTCGTGTTTCTCACCAGGCGAAAACGCGCTCCATTCTGCAAGTGAATTGCCCCAGTCGGGACGTCGATCGTGTCGATCGTGCCTTGCAGGTGTACCAGGCTCGGTGAAGGGGGCGACGCAGGCTTGACCGGGGCCGCCATCCCGCTTGTGACAGAAGGTGAGCCCACCACCTGCACCGTAAGTCCGGTGCCGGGTAATACGGCCAACAAGACGAACGATAGCAACGAAGGCTTGTGCATGGCGAACCTCCTAATCATTCAAAGATTTCAACCCAAGAAGTCCGGCCTTGGTTCACGTTGCCTCCGGTCTCCTTGATCGACTCGACATTACCCGCCGACGTGTTCACGTACTTGGTTTCCGTGGGTTTTTTCTTGAGTTTATCTTCGTCTCGCAGAAAGCCGGGGGAGACGGGGATACTTGAAATCTTTCTGCCCGAGACATGTGCCTCACCTAGCATATCTGCACTGGTGATGAACCCATCCCCGTTGACGTCGAACACACCGGTCGTAAGGCGATTGCCTGTGTAGAGGTCGAATTCCTGGATCCAACCGTCACCACCATAGGAGCACAAAGCAGTGCTGGGGATCATCGTCGCAAAGATGGCACGGCCGGACCGTATCACAGGATCGGTCACATCCCTTTCGGCGATCGAACTCGCGCCGTACTGGGGTAGGTTCATGTACCATCCCTTTTTGGTTGAGTAATACGCGCTCTGGGTGATGGTATTGTCACCCGCGAACGTCGCATCCGCTGGGACGCCTACTGCATGGGTGGTCAAGCGGTAGGTTTTGCCATCAGGGCCAACATAAGTGTTAATGACGGATTGCTGAACTAGATCGGATGGCGTGACTTTGTCGCTACTGCTGCCTGTGTTTTTGTCCCAAATGCCGTAGATTGTCTGCACGTCTGTCGTGCTGTTGTCACCGCTGGCAATGTAAGAGCCAGTACCAAAGGTGACCAAATAACCGCCCTGCGGATGCCGCGCAACATCGGGACGTACCATGATTGGTTTGGTGGTTGTCCCGGTGCTGAACAGCGGTTGGGGCGTCGATCCACTCATAAACGCGGATTTCCAGTTCGACGGGTTGTTATTAGTCAGATCGAACTTCCACAGGTTGCCCTGCAGATCACCGGCGTAAACGTAATCCACCACATAGTCCCCATCCACGTCTATTGCGACGGGGGTCGCCAAGCCATTCGGGGTGGTACTCGAACCCGACTTGGTGGTGATTTTGCTGATCAAATTTCCATTCTCGATATCGACCACATAGAGCACTGCATATCCGGTCGAGCTGGCAGCGCCGTCGGCCTCGGTATTGTTGTAACCGTTGCCAAATATGGCGGCCCATTTGGTCGTGCCGCTTCCTGATCGAACCTTCACGATAATGGGCTGCCCATACGTATAGCCCAAATCGGGATCATCGGCGTCCGTAAATTCCCACCGGACGATATTGCTGGCATTGGCTTCGTTGAAGCTGCTCGGGTCGGTAATATCCAGCGCAAAGATACCCTGACCGCCCCCTCGTAGGCCGCTTACCAGGATCGTGTGCCAATTGCCGCCATAGAACACATCTCCCACGGTCGGTGTGCCGTCCACGAAATAGCGATGGGAATAAGCAGGGTCAGTGAAAGCCCCGAAATTTCGATATACCGGGGTCGGCACGTACGCGAACAGCTCCTGACCGCTGTTGGCGTCGAACGCGTGCAGCATGCCATCATTGGCACCCACGTAAAGTACCGGAGTGCGGCTGGCGCGCGCGCTATAGAAGCTCGCATAGTCTACTGCTTCCAGTGTCGGCGGATAGTAGAAAGCGGGCGCTGCAACGTACACGGGTGAAGACGTGGCGATGTCGCCCAGCTTGCTGGTGGGTCGAGGACGGAATTTTGGCGTGCACGTCATGCACTCCTGGCTTGCATCCCCCCGAATGTACTTGAGTCGCAAATTGCCAAACCCGTCCACTGTACCTGCCATGTTTTTACTGAGCCAGTTAGATTGGGGGGCGTCCAGTTCGGTGGGGCCGGGCGCGCTGGGATTGACGGGCCAGCGAAAGGGGATGCCCCGGCTGCCAAACGGTGCCGAGCGTTTATAGGTCAGGATGTTGCGGCCAGTATCCCAGTTTTGTCCATTGATGATCTGTCCCGCGTCCCAGCTCGGGGTGGCGGCCAGGGTGCCACCCGATGCGACCGCATAGGCGAGGAGTTGGCCGCTCCAGTCGCCCGAGTTGAAGCGCGCTTGATAGACAAAGGCGCCGGAATTCCATGTGCTCGTGTTCAGCGTAACCGCGCTCGCTGCGCCGGTCTTCGAAGTGATGTCCTGGGCGATGGCCGCAAACGCGTTATTGAGGGCTGTGGCGTCGGAGGCAAAGTAGGCTGCGCTCGTTCCTCCTGTCGCGGCCATCGCATTCATGGCGGCGACGGCAGTGGTGTTTGCAACCGAATCACCGAGGGCCACGATGTAGGTGTTGATGTCATATGTATTGCCGCCGAACGTGGCCGCTCTCAGACTGTTGATAGCGTCGAGCACACCCTGTACGGCGGGTTTCCAGGTCCAGGTGTTGGTGGTTGCATTGTAGATCCCGCCCTGGTCGCTCAAGGGCCACATATCGCCATTGGTTTTCGCGGTGGGCATGCCATCCGTGGCGAGCACCACGAAATTCTTTTGGCAGCTGGCCTGGATTGGGCTGCTTGCGCCCGTGAAATAATTCTTCGCCGATGTCAGGCTACCTTCCAGCGGCGTGAAGGTCGCAGCATTTTTGATTTCTGGTGTCGTGGGCGTGCCGGGGGTCTCGGCAGGACTTTCGGTCTCGGATCCAAGCAGCGTCATCAAGGTGTTGTAGTGAGACGTGGAATCGTTCTGGATGCTTTCCAGCAGTTTACCCTTTCCAGTGACGCCTGAGGGGCTGATATAACCCCAGCCTCGCGGCAGATTGAGCTGTCTTTGATAGGCGGCCGCAGCATAGCCGCACAAGTCAGGGGCGCCATAGGGCGTAGTGGTGAACCCGGCATCGGTAGGACAGAAACCCAGCGTGCCAACCGAGGCGCTAAAATCGCTGGCATTCCAAGCGCCCCCGGTGCTGTGAATTTTATAAGCCTTATACTGTTTCTCCGTGGCGGCGCCGGACTTGGGAATCAACCACAGAGCGGGACCAAAGTTGGTGGGCGTGTAGAGCGCGTCCAGGATGTTTAGGTCATCGCTCGATTTGTCAAAAGTGACGTAATTTCCACCGGAGAATGGCTGGGGATTTGCCACGCAGCGTAACCCGCCGTGACTGGTGGACGTGCCAATTCCATTGCTGCCAATGCCCGTGCAGTCATCGGTGAATTCCATCGTGCCACTACCGGGTGTCGCCCCAGGGTTGCCCATGTAATACGCATAGGTGAACCATTTTTGAGGCGTGCTGGCCAGTTCGAAGCTCATCAGTCCCCAGCGGAAAGCCGTGCGGTAGTTGGTGATAAGCTCGCGCAATGCCCCGCGGGCGATGTTGCCGCGTGTATTGGGGTCATCCCCATTTGTAATGGTTCCCGCCATGAAGGCATCCATGGATTGGCTGTTATCGTAAATTACCAGGACGTTTGGTGTGACGCCGCTACTGAGAAAGAGGGGCGACTGAGACAAGGCGAGGGGGGCGGCAACAGTGCTGCCTGCGAATCCAAAGAGCAGGGTCAAAGGTATGCTACGAAGCAAACGCATTCTCATGGTTGCCTCCTATTGTTGGCGTACGTAGGTGGACTGCAACATCACCCGCGTTTCGCTTCTTGCCCCGTATCCCAGCGCGGTGATGCGGTACGCGCTCCGGTTGGCTTGCGGTTTGATGCCTAGCGCCACCGATTCCCCTACGACCGCGGGCGGGGGGGGGAGCTTTTCAATGATGTAGCGGGGTTGTTGCGTCACGTTCGCTAAAGCGGTGGCACCCGTAAAGGCGCCATAGGTGCGGGTAACAGCAGCGTTTGTCCAATCGATGGTGGCGAATTGGGGCACGCCAGTCGTGGAATAGGTGCACAGTCCGTTAGCACAGGTGGAAGAAAAGACGGTGGCCACGTTGACATTCGCGTCGATGTCCCGTTCCGCATCCCGCAACGCAGCTTCCGCAGCCTGGAAGGCCAAGTTCCGGTCACGGCTGTTGCCCACGATCCGCTCCTGAATCGTGGTGGTATTTAGCGCCGCCATAGTCAGCACACCGATGGCGACGATAAACAGGAGCGCCATGATGAGGGACGATCCTTGCTGCGAGCTGTTCATGGTGTCCGATTCCTCAGGTTGACCGCCACGGAGAAGGTGCTGCGAAAACGGCGATCGGCCGGAACGTAAACAACACCGTCGAACGTGTAGGGTTGCGGGCTCGTGGTCACGTTGTTCTCGGGACTAACCAATAGGAGATTGATTCGGGCCGCGACCACCTTGGTCCAGTCTGAGACCGATGCAGCTTTTTGCCACACGTTTGCGACCTGGTCTCCATCGGTGTCCACCCCGTATTCGAGCTGGAGGTTATCGACGCCGACTGCGATTTCTTCCGGTTGGGGCGCCCCAGTAAGCGCGGGAACCGTATAGCGCCAAAGCGAATTGATACCCGGGTGGATGCTACTTCCCGCCACGTAGTAGGTGATGCTAGCCAGGCGCAGAAGCGTAGCGTCAGGCCCGAATATGTGCCCTAAGTTCTTTGTGGAATTGCCAGGTGTGCCGAGGCCAGTGTTGTGTACCACGCTCCCGCTCGTGCCAGGATTTGCATTGGTAATCTGCAGGATTGCACTGGCTGCGCAGTCCTGTGCCAAAACGATGTCGAACTGCCTGAGTTTGTTGCCTGCACCGACGTGAATGTCAGCGGAGGTACTCGGCATACCTGGCGGGGTGACCTGTGCGCCGGCATCAAAGGCCGCCCATACCGTGACTACGTCGCGCCCCGCTAGCGGTGATGGGGATAAACCAGATACGGCTGGGTCCAACGCGGGCGCCCAAGACGCAGCGGTCGCGTCGTTGCCTAAAATGACCTTGGTGTAGTCATAAAAAAAGCTGCTGCTACTGTTTAGAGTGTTGACTGGAGTGGTGTCCGTCGCGCAACCTCGGTAGCCCGCCATGCGAATGTCTCTGGACATGGTTTCGAGTGCGAAGCGCGCCTGCTCCTGCAGGCGAGCGACGGCTGCATTGTTGCGCCAGACCCCCTTGCTGTTGACATAGACCGTTGCGATCACTGCCGTGAGAAACAGAGCGATGGCGACCCCAATCAGGAGTTCGACCAGACCAAAACCGTGATCTCGTTTCATGGCCGCACCAGTGCGCTGAAAAATTTTGGTTGGCCGGACTTGTCGTCCGTCCACCAGACCTTTACGGCAAGACTTTCACCTACGCCATCGCAGGCGGGTGCGTCTGGCGAGCCGTCCTCGGGCGTGGAGTCGATGCATACCACTCCCGTCCCGTTCGGCAATGCGGAAGCAAGATCATCCCGCCATGCCCAATAGTCATATTGGGCCATTTGGGCCGGTGTGCACCCTGTGGCCACACAACCCGGGTTGCTGGGGACGCCAGTGAGGTTGGAATAGGCGCCCGTAGTGAAGCCAGCCATGTTTGCGCGGATGCGGTCACCTATGTCGTAGGCAAAAGCCACGGCTTTCGTGCGCAGCACACTTGAAGCATTGTTTTGCATGGATACTGTCAGCGCGCCGGCCAGGCCGAGTAGTCCCAAGGAGATCACCAGTACCGTGATGAGCGCTTCTAGAAGCGTGAATCCGCCTGCGCGATCCTTCATTAACACAGGTAATCCTCCCGCAGGTAGATGGTTCCAGCGGAAGTCAAAGTAATCTGGCCTCCGCGAACCCCGCTACGTCCATCACATATGTTGAGCGTCACTTGTGGGCCGATCAGAAAACCTCGTCCATTGAACCCAACCGCCGTTACTGCTGGCGTGGCTGCAACGGTAGTGGCCGGTGGGTACGCCTCATGCTGTCGGATCGTAGGCTCCCCTGCCTCCTGGCTACCGTTGGCGTTCGAGTCCACCCAGACCTGCCAGCCGCCCGCGAACTCATTACCGGCCGCCGGACCGAGTGCCGTCACGTAAACAGGGATCCCCCTCTTGACGGCTTCGCTCTTGGCAAAAGTGAACGCGGACATTAGATCGGTCCGCGTGGCCTGAAGACGATTGTTCATCAGCATGGTGCGAAACGAGGGCACAGCCAGAGTTACCAGGATGGCAAGTACCGCAACCGTGGTGAGGAGCTCTATCAATGTGAAACCCTTGGCCTGCATAAATCATCCTCGTCGAAGCCGCCAGGGGCGGGCGTGGCTGCTGGATGGCATTGCAGTTCGTAGGTTAGCGATATTCCCCAGGCATTCCAATGTTCCAGCCGACGAGCGGTGAGGACATTAGAATAAACGGTCAAAGCGACATTTTTCCTGAGGACAGATTGCGCACCTCGCGTGGCTTCACGGCGTAGAATAACCAGATGTCCATGAGGCGGCTTGTTTGACTTCGGATTTCCTCATCATCGGTGCCGGTGCCATCGGTTGTGCCACGGCCCTGGAGCTGGCCGCGGCCGGCGCGCGAGTGACCCTGGTCGAGCGCGGGGTGGTGGGCGGTGAGTCGTCCTGGGCGGGCGCTGGCCTGCTGTTTCCATTGGTTCCGTGGGATTACCGGCCGGAGGTCGTGGCCCTTGCCCAGGCGGGGCGGCGGCTGTTTGCGGGCTGGGCGGCGGGGCTTCAGGCCGAGTCCGGGGTGGACCCCGAGTATCTGGAAAGCGGGCTCATCATCTTGCCGCCTTACGATCGTGAGGCGGCGCTAGGGTGGGCGGCGCGGGAGGGCGAGGCGTTGGCGGAGGTCAATCCCCGGCTGGTGGAGCCTGCGCTTGATGCCGGCGGCCCTGCGTTGTGGCTGCCGGGTGTGGCGCAAGTGCGCAATCCCCGGCTCATGGCGGCATTGCGCGGTGCGCTACTCGCGCGGGGCGCGCGGATCGTCGAGCAGGCGGGCGAGGTACGCCTGCGGATCACAAGGGGTCGGCTGGAGGCGGTGGAAGGCTTGAATGGCCGTCGCTGGCAGGCGGACACCTACATCGTCAGCGCAGGGGCGTGGAGTGGGCGGCTGTTGGAACCCTTGGGCGTGCCGGTCCCGGTCTATCCCGTGCGGGGGCAGATGCTGCTGTTTCGCTTGGCGCCGGGCCAGCTCACGCGCCTGCTCATCAAGGCGGGGCGCTACGTCATTCCCAGGCGCGACGGGCATGTCCTGGTGGGCAGCACGCTGGAGGAGGCCGGCTTCGACAAAACCGTGACGGAAGCTGCTCGGGACGATCTCATCGCCTGGGCTCAGAGCCTGGTGCCGGCCTTGCGTGGCCAGGTCCCTGTCGCCCAGTGGGCGGGCCTGCGGCCAGGTAGCCCGGACAACGTGCCCCTCATCGACTGCCATCCCACCGTGGCCAACCTCTGGGTCCACACGGGGCACTTCCGCTATGGCGTCACCATGGCGCCGGCTTCGGCGCGCCTGCTTGCTGATCGGCTGCTGGGGCGTAAGCCCCTGCTCGACCCCGCTCCTTACGCCTGGCCGGGGAGCGGACCCTACGCTGATTCTGTTTCACGCCGATGAATTGTTGTCAACAAATAGAACTGTCCGGTCTTAAAGCACGTAAACTGTCCGCTTTTCTCCTGTGGGAAGGTATCCCACAGTCAGGTGCCGCGGCGGACCTTTGCTGCAGTCTGCAACTTGGGTTTGAGCAACTGCCCTTGGGCATCGTA
>NZ_JBAJEX010000014.1 GCF_039822265.1 Thiobacter sp. AK1 | reverse complement strand
CGCCCTCTCCGCCATGACAAATTGTAACGTATTGAACAGATTGATATTTTTCTTGCCAAGCAAACTTTGTCTTCCCTTTTGTCTTACCCGTAGAAGACATGCGCGAAAGGTCCACCGCAAGCCGCTCGACCTAATCTTAGGGCCGATGTGGTGCCCACCACAGGGATCGAACCTGTAACCGCTCGCTTACAAGGCGAGTGCTCTTCCGGTTGAGCTAGATGGGCAGTTGGGGGAAACCGAGCAAGCGCGCGACCGAAGTCTCGGGTTGCCTTGCGACGGTTCTATGACCCGGCCGCGCGCCCGGGCCACCGGCGGGCGGCCAGGAACCCGCCGAAGCGACTCAGGAACCGCCGTAGGAATCCCAAGCCTTCAGGCTGGGGCGGATCTCAACGGCACGGCAGTTTAGCCGTGCAGAGAAAAAGGCGAGCGCGTTACTGTGCTGTTCTGGATTCAGCAGTCGCGCTCAATGATGCGTTCTTCATGGATGGTTGCCTGGATGCGATCCAGGCCTCGATCTCGCTTTCGCGCCAGCCAACAGCCCTGTCACCGAGCTTGAGCGGGGCGGGGAACGCCCCCTCCTTGATGAGAGCGTAGATGCGGCTCTTGGAGTAGCCAGTTGCATCGATTACCTTCGGCAAGCGGAGTAGTTTTTCCCTCATGACAGCTCCCAAATGCTAAATGAACGAGTTGATCGCCGAAAGCATCATACAAGACGGCATGGGAAAAAAAGGCGCAAAAGAGCACGTTTTTGATCTCATTTCCAGCAATTCAGCACAACCCGGCCTCCTCTAGAAAGCGCGATTCAAGGCCTTCCTCGATGGCGCTGCTGAGGATGAGCCGATGTCTGGCGCGCGTCATGCCCACATATAGCAGACGCCGCTCGTCTTCCTCGGTCGAGTCGGTATGCGGTAGCGTGCCGTCCTCGCAGCCCATGATCCAGACATTGTCGAATTCGAGCCCCTTGGAAGCGTGCAAGGTCATGATCTGAACTGGGAGGACGTGACCGCGGCTCCTCGGGCGACCCAAGACAGATAGCCGTTGCGCCAGTGAGCCCGGCATCTTTGCAATGACGGTCCCAAGCCGTATCAAAAGGTCTAACTGGTTTGGCTTGCAGTAATCCGCCAGAAAGCCAACGACACCGTGCACGACCAGAGACGGTCGCCCCTTGCGTGCCTGACTGATCCATCCCGCGAGCCCATTGCGCAAACCGAGGAGTGTTTTCTTGAGCCCCGCGTTGTCGCGCGCCTCCTCGATGGCAAGCTCCAAGCGAGGGATGCACCCGCCCTTGGATCGTCTGGAATGCTCGTTGACCCATCCTGCTTGGAGGCCGCAAAATGACATGGCGTTCGCAACGCCGGTCCACGAGTCGTCCAGCACTGAGCGCAGCAAGCCAAGCAGAACGCCCCCGACGGAATGCTCCCAGACGCTCTTCCCGCCAGACCGGGAGTACGGGATGCCAGCGTCGGATAGCGCCACCTCTGCGGCATCGAGGAGAGAATTGGTGCGCCCAAGGACAGCCCATGCCTGACCATCGCCACTCTTCTTGATCGCCTCGGCGATCAAATCCACCTCATCCCATCGTGAGGGCGCTCGAACGACGCGAATTTCGCCAGGATCGTCCCTGTGAGCGGTGATTTTCTTGGCCGCCCGGTCTTTGTTGTGGACGATCAGCTTGGCCGCGTGGGCCAGGATGTTTGGCGCACAGCGGTAGTTGACGGGGAGGGTGGTTTCGGTGGCGGAAAGAGCGAGCGTAACCGCCCGCAGGCCGGCGTATCCCAGCGCATGCCGGAAGGCATACAGACTCTGGTCATCATCGCCAACCAAAGTCACCTCGACCCCTGCGCGCCCATGGAAGAGGACCCATTCCATCTGAACCTCATCCATATCTTGAGCTTCATCCACCAGCAGCCAACGGATGGGCAGCGGAGCCATCTCGCCGTTAGCCATTTTGCGGACGGAGACCAAAAGCAAGTCAGAGAAGTCCATTGCGCCCTCGGATTCCATGAGCTCCTGGTAGGCGTGGAACAAGGCTTCGAGAGACGGTTCTGAAAACACCGGTGGCGTGAGGCGCGCCTTGGCGGCATCGATGGCTTGGATCACATCGTCGAACTCCAGGTCAGGCGCATGCTGCTGCCAGCATCGGCGCAGCACGGCCAAGCGCTCTCCTTCGGACAGCAGGCGAAGCGGCTTTGCGCGATTGATCCGCTTGAGCTGGCCTAGTGCAATGGAATGAAAAGTGCCGACGGCCAGACGCCTTGCATGATCCTGACCACAGGAGGCAAGGATTCTCGATCTCAGCTCATCGGCCGCATCGCGGGTAAAGGTAACCGCGCACAGGCGGCCCTTGGAATGACTCGCAAGCAGCCTTGCGGCCCGTTCCGATAGAACCCGGGTTTTGCCAGAACCCGGGCAGGCGAGAATCGTGCAGTGGCCGGTGGCAGCCACCGCCCGCTCCTGGTAAGGGTTGAGTTCCACCTATGCTTGTTGGGCAGCAACGGAACCGCCGGACTCAGCGGGAGGAGACATATCGATGCTGTCGGTCCGCTCTGCACTGTCGGTCCGCTCTGCTCCATTCTTGACTTGACCTTGCGTTTCCTTCCTGCGGGCCGCGATCATGGCTCGGCCGGCGATGGATCGAATGGCGCCTGCCAAGCGGAGAAGACGGCGTTTCCATTCGTAGATGCTACGGGAGTAGTTGCCATCAGGAATGACGCCGGACAGCCACAGGGTGTCCAGCTTGGCGACGAGGCCATCAAACTCCCGAATGAGGCCAACGTAGCGCACGGCACGAGGAGAGGTGATCTTGGCCTCCACCTCCTTGGGGTGGGAGTAATCGATGCCATTGAACTCGATCCCGTTTGCTTCCGCCACCTTTTCGAGGCGGGCGACTTCACCGCGCATGTCCTCGAACATCTTGTTTAGGCGCTCATCGACCACGCCCTCCACCTCGCGGGCCTGCTCGTCGGTGCCGACGATTCGCAGCACCACCGAGAGGGAGAAGATCGCGTTCGCGCATATCTCGAAGCCTCGATCGAATACCTGCTGCGCATGGAACGAGTGGAGTTTGACCCTCTGGGTAAAGTACGGATGGCTCTTGGGATTGGATTTGTCTTTCGATACCGCCGGCGCTGCCGCCTCTTTGGTTGCCATTCGATTCTCCTGGTAGAAGAAGATAGACCTCCATCCTATGAAATCTGGATTCTGAAACAGAGGCGAAAAGCACACCAAAACGCACTGTTTAGCGCCGCCTTGTGCTTGACATTCCCAATCGGGTTGCTAGAATGGGGTTCATCATTCGATGTGCGTAACGCCTTCGGATGTTCGAAAGTCCTAGCTGGGGACTTGAAACAAACAGCATTCAACAGCCGACCACCACAAGGTGGCGGCATCAGTTGATCGCCGCAATCGAGAACTGCGGCGATCCATCAGGGGCGCATCTCGCCCAACCCTTGCCGCGGGGTATTGCTGGCATAGGCTTGGGCGCGAAAGCGTAAGACCTCTCCGTTGTGTTTGCGACGGATTGAGGCAGCGCGCCCCGTGAACCTGCGAAATGGAAATCAATCAACGGCGGGCGGCTTGGAAGGTCGCCAACGAAGGATACCCGTGCGTCTGACAAACGCACCAAGGCGGGTATTCGTCGTCCGTTGGGGCGGTAGCTCAATGGGAGAGCAGCAGACCGTCAATCTGTTGGTTGCGGGTTCGATTCCCGTCCGCTCCATTCCCCTGTACCAACCGCTCAGTGGTATACTGAGCGACAATTAGGCAAGTGCGCCCAGTCGTCTGGGCGGATTGACGGCCCCTACCTCAGTGGGGGTTTGCCGAATAGACTGGGACGACGCCCGCAACCTGGCGGGCGTTCGTTTATCGCCAGATTTTTAACCCCTCGGGGGCATTCGTGTCCCCGTAGGGGGCATGGTGCCTCCGGGGTCCTTCAACCACCCCAATCAAGGAGGCATCATGGAGCCAGTAATATTCCTTCTGTGCGTTCTTTCCGGCCTGGTCATCAGCCGCCCGATCTTGCGGGCGCTAGGACTCCGGTAACGCACCACCGCCTGCGGGTAATCCCGCAGGTCAGAGGCCTTTCGTGGAGAGGCTTCCGGCCTGCGGGGTTGCCACGGGCGCGTATCAAGCCTGGCACACCCTTGCAGGAGCGTTTCTAAACCCACGCAAGGAGGCGTCCATGAATCATCCTGTTCTTGCCAAGGCCTATCGCGCCATCCCTTTTCGGATGGCCTGCGAACTGCATCAGCGGCTGCGTTCCGGCTGCACCTCTCCGGAGACGCGCAAGATGCTGCGCGAGGCCCTACAAAAAGCTGGTGTTGCGCGTCGGCTTATGGCTTGAAAAAGAGCGCCCGTGCGCAAGCGCGGGCTTTCCTTGGCGCACAGTTCTGGTGCGTCAAGGAAAGACTAGATTGTCGCTCATGGTTATCCAAGAGTCACATAGCGGTAGCTGGCCGCTCTAAACAAACAGCGAGTAGGCGCTGTGCCGGGTAACCGGTTCAGCATTGTCATCAACCCCAGCCGGGGCGCCTCCCCGGTATGGGGATAGGTGCCTCCGGCGAAAGGAGGTACCAATGAAAATTGAAGCAAACCTCGGGCTGCTGTCCATGCCGGCAGACCAGTATCACGCCCACTCAGCCGTGGGACACTCTGGGCTGCTGCGCATCATGCGCTCACCAGCTCATTACAGGGAATACGTGGCCAACCCGCCTGAGCCGACCCCGGCGATGCAGTTGGGAACCGCATTCCATACGGCCATTTTGGAGCCGAATCGATTCGGAGAGACCTTCGTGGTTGCACCGAAGTTCGACCGGCGCACGAAGGAGGGAAAGGCCGCAGCGGAAGAATGGGAAGCGTCCAATTCGGGGAAAACCCCTTTGCCCGCTGACCAAATGGCGGCCATTGAGCAGATGGTCGCCAGTGTTCGATCCCACCAAGGTGCCGCCAACCTGTTGGCGAGCGGCATGGCCGAGATGTCCGGCTTCTGGGTTAACCAGGAGACCGGCATCGAATGCAAATGCCGCCCGGACTGGGTAGTCACGCTGGAGGGCCGCCCAAACTGGGTCACGGCAATCGTGGACGTGAAAACGTGCCGCGATGCCAGCGCAGACGGGTTCGCGCGCAGCGTCGCCGCGCTCGGCTACGACGTGCAAGCGGCGTTCTACCAGGATGGGATCAAGGCCCTGACCGGGAAAACGGTTCCGTTCTACTTCGTGGCAGTGGAAACAGAACCGCCTTTCGCGGTCGCTGCCTACAAGGCGAGCGACGATCTCATCGAAGTTGGACGCGCCAAGTATCGCGGCGCGCTTCAGCTTCTGAAGTGGTGCCGCGAGAACGACCGCTGGCCCTCCTACCAGCCGAACGGGGAGATCGAGACGATCAACCTGCCGCGCTGGGCGGCCAACTTCGATCTGGAGGTGTGAAGCGAAAAAGCAAAGGGAGCGGCGACGCTCCGCTTGAGTTTGATCGCTTCGCAACATTCAAGGCCTGCTAGCAGGCCAATTCAACCGGCGGGAACGCCATGTCTCCCGCCGGGGGCATGGTGTCCGCCTTTTTCTTTTTTCGAAAGGAGATCACCATGTCTTTGCAAACACTCAAGAACATCAATCGTGGTGCCGCTGAGGAGAGCCCCAAGAACTTCCCAGCAATGCTGGAGAAATTCAAAGGGGAGATCGCTCGGGCACTGCCAAAGCACATCAACCCAGACAGGATGGCGCGGATCGCGCTCACCGCGTTCCGTATGAACCCCAAATTGGGTGAGTGCGACCCCCGCAGCGTGTTTGCGGCCGTCATCCAGTCCTCGCAAATGGGGCTGGAAGTCGGCTTGATGGGTGAGGCGCACTTGGTCCCATTCGGGGATCAGTGTCAGCTCATCCCGGGCTACACGGGCCTGATGAAGCTGGCCAGGCAGTCCGGCTTGGTTCAGGACATCTACGCCCACGAGGTGCGCGTGAACGACAAGTTCACGCTCAAGCTCGGGCTGGAGCGCAATCTTGAACACGAGCCGCTCACGGTGCCAGGCGGTTTCCCCGCTTCCGATGAGGAGCGCGGAGAAGTCGTCGGCTTTTATGCCGTGGCCGTCTTCAAGGATGGCTCACGGACATTCGTGGCGATGAGCCGCAAGGAGGTCGAGCGTATCCGCGACAATTCGCGCGGTTACCAGGCAGCAAAGCGGTTCAAGAAGGAGTCCGTCTGGGATTCCGACTTCACCGCCATGGGACTGAAGACGGCAATCCGACGTCTCTGCAAGTTCCTGCCGAAGTCTCCGGAGCTTGCGACGGCCCTTGCGCTCGACGCCGCAGCCGAGAGCGGCAAGCCTCAAAATCTGGATGTCAAAGATGTGATCGATGGCACTTACGCCCCGATCATCGACGAAGACACCGGAGAGATTCTGGACGCCGACCCCAAGCAGGACGAAACCAAGTCCCAGGAACAAGAGGTCAAGACCGAGCAAGCCAAGGTGGAGAAGACCGAAATATTCGGCCTGAAGGCCACCGAGGTAAAACGCGGAGACACGATGACAATCGTCATCGATCCTCGTGAGCAAGGTAGCAAGCCGGCCAAGGCAAATGCCAAGCTCGCGACGGCGATCAAGGCTATGGAAAAGGCTTCCACGAAAGAAGCCCTGGACGAAATTTATATCCGTCTTGAGGCCGACTTCGAGGGGGCTGACCTGGAGGCCCTGATGCGCGAATATCGTCGCATCAAGGACGGCCTGATCTAAACAAATACCCCGCGCTTCGGCGCGGGGCTTTCCCAAGCGCATCGCGAGGTGCGTTTCGGAAAGCGGAATTGTCCTCTCTGGCTATGCCAAAGAGACATGAAGGTAGCTGGCCTTCTAAAACAAACAGTAAAAAGGCGACATCCGGGCAACCGGATGTCATTTAAAACCCCGCCGGGGGCGCATGCTCCCGGTAAGGGAAGAAGCGTCTTCGGCCCTAGTTATTTCTTGGAGGCGAAGATGTTCTTCGAGCAGAAAATCGACCTTCGCTCAAAAAGGGCGATGGTGAATTTCCTTGATGGCCACTACCGGTATTACACGATGAACTCGTGGAACCGGACGACAAGCTATGCCAATCGTGTCAAGATTCCTTATCTTGGTCTGACACGCGAGCAGGCTAGTCGAGCATACGACATGCTCGATACCGACTACTGGGATGAGCTCCAGCCCATCATCGACGACTTCACGTCGGAGATGAAAGGGCAATACACGATTGCCACCAATGGACGATCGGGTGGCTATCTGGTTCTGTACTCTAAGGTCGCCAGCGGGATCGACGATGGCCTGAGCCGTGATGAATTCATGGACTGGTCGATGTCTGACCTGCGCGACAGAGTCGAACTGGTATGCCGGTTCGACAGAGCTTCCGACGAGATCCGGGACGCATTCATCAACCTACTCGACAACTGTAAGGTCGTCGAGGAAACGGTGATGGTGCCGAAGACCGTGAAGCGCATCGTCTGCTCTACTGCTTAGGTCCTCTCAACCCGGCGGGAACGCCATGTCTCCCGCCAGGGGGCATGGTGTCCGCCTTTTTCTTTTTTTTCAGAAGGAGATAACCATGCTAAACAAGGTTCAATTAATGGGGTTTTTGGGTGCGGACCCCGAGGTTCGTTATACCCAGGAACAAGAAGCCGTCACCCGTGTGCGAATCGCCACTTCTGAGACGTGGAAGAAAAATGGCGAAAAGCACGAAAAGACGGAGTGGCACAACGTCGTGTTCTTCGGCAGGCTGGCCGAAATCGTCGGCGAGCACCTGAAAAAAGGCTCTTTGGTGTACATCGAAGGCCACCTTCAGACCCGTTCATGGGAGAAGGATGGCGAGACCCGGTATACGACCGAAATTGTAGCCGAGAGCATGAAAATGCTCCCGAGCGGTGGCAAGGCGACGGGGGCGCCCAAGACGCAGAAAGGGCAATCCAAGCCGAGCTATGACGATGGGCCTTTCTAAGGGAGGCGGGCAATGAGAAATGAACTTCCTCCAAGCCCGGCAGACTTCGAGTCTGCGCTGACGCGCGTCGAGGCCGGCTTGGCGACAGCAGGGGACGCTGCTCTCATCCGTCAGTATGTGGCCGAGATGGAGGAGGCCATGAGCTACCTCCATGATCGGCTTCGCGAAACCCGCGACATGCTGACGCGCGAACGCGCATCCAGCGATCGCTTCCAGCGGGCGCTGGACGAAGCGCTCAACCAAGGGACGGGGGCTTACATCCCCTGACCCAGACCAACCCCAGCCGGGGAGCTTCTCCCCGGTAGGGGGCTCCTCGCGCTGGTTTCTTTCAACCCCGTCGCGGGGCATCCAAGAGTGCCTCGCTGGGGTACTCCTGGATGTCTCGCGACAGAAAGGAGGAAACCATGAAAGCAGAGGACGTAAGACCATTGGCGCGGGGGCGTTGGGGAGAAATTCTCGCCGCCCTTGCGCCGCAGTTGCAACCTGCGCTTGACAGGATGGGCCGCCACGTCCCATGCCCAGTCCACGGTGGCCGGGACGGCTATCGTGTCTTCAAGGACGTGGATGTGACGGGTGGAAGCGTCTGCAACACCTGCGGGGTGTTCGCAGATGGGTTCGCCACCCTGATGTGGGCGAACGGTTGGGATTTCTCGACCGCGCTCAAGGCTGTGGCCGAGTGTCTCAACGGCGCGAGGAGCGCGAGGAGTGCGAGGCCAGCGCCCAGCGCGACCAGACCGGAGCCAGTGAAGGGCGAGGACGACGAGAAACTTCGTCAATCACTCAACCACGTCTGGAATGAGTCGGTCCCGATCTCAGACCGGGACGCCGAGCCAGCCAGGCTTTATTTGGCGCGGCGCGGTATCTCGATCCGGCCGCCAGAGGCGCTCCGGTTCCATCCGTCGCTGGCGTACTACGACGGCGACAAGGTGGTCGGGACATTTCCTGCCATCATCGCAATGGTGTCCGGCGCTCAAGGGAATCCGGTGACGATTCACCGGACGTACCTGACACGAGACGGGCAGAAAGCACCCGTCGAGTCACCCAAGAAGCTGATGGGCTACCCGAAAGACAGGAAGCTCATCGGTGGAGCGATTCGGCTGGTTGATCCAGGCTCTGTGCTCGCCGTAGCCGAAGGACTGGAAACAGCCCTGGCGGTCATGGAGGGAACGGGGCTTCCGGTGTGGTGTGCGGTCAACGCACTCCTGCTGGAGAACTTCGTTCCTCCGGCTAGGGTGGAACGGGTCATTGTCTTTGCGGACAAGGACCGACCGAGCGAGCAACACCCGAAGGGACATGGACAGGAAGCCGCAGTGCGGCTCGTCCAGCGTCTCTGGGAGATGGGAATCAAGGCATCGGCCATCGTGCCTGCGGGGGAGATTCCGCCAGGCCAGAAGTCTCTGGACTGGTTGGACATCCTCAATCGGGACGGGAAGGCCGGGTTTCCGACCTTGAGGTCCATCGACGAACACGTCATGCGCCGTGTGGCGTGAAGGAGGTGAGCCGTGTACGGGATCATCAACCTTCATTGCATCGATACGGACGCGGGTGCGCCATCGGCGTTTGCGCCGCCAGCAGGCTGGAGCGGCGACTACCGCCAATACATGCGGGAACGATGGGCGAAAGACCCAGGCGTTAGGCAGCATGTGGCGGTGGTTGGCCGCATGCTTGCCAGGGGCGACAAGGTGGAGTTCCGCGGGTGTTTTGCCGGTGAGGCCAGGCGAATCGCAGAGGCCGTATGGAAAGGAGGTCGCCATGGTGACTTGGCCTGACCTGACTTTCCCGCCAATCAATCTCTGGAATGCGCCGCGATTGGCGGTTCAGCCAGAGAGCGGCAAGCAAGCGCCAACACCCAAGCCGGCAACATGCCGGACAAGGGTGAGTCCTTTGGACACCATCAGGAAACTGATGGAGGCGCGTTAGCCCCCGCCGAAAGGCGGGGTTTTTCCCAGCACATCGGACGGTGTGCTGAGAAAAGCCAAGTTTCTTCCTGTCGGGATATTCCGATGGGTGGATGGTCCTAGCTGGGGACCTGAAACAACCAGCATTGAAGCTGCCTGACCTGGAAACTGGTCGGGCTTTTACAAACCCCTGTGGGGATGCAAAATCCCCGCAAGGGGAAGAGCGTCTCCACAGCCGATGCCGGACGGTATCCGGTTTGGAGACGATCATGCAGATCGAAAAAATTAAAGAAGGCCAGCCAGGATGAGTCCCTGGCAATCGGACTTACCAAACAAAGCAAGCTCGACTTCATGAAGCGGGACAAGATCCCGCTTCACATGGTGAGGCGGGTAATCGGCAGCATCAGCAGTCTGCCTAAGCGCAGGCTTGCTGAGTGCTTCGAGGCCGCTCGTGCGGCCGGGCTGGTGGACGATTAGTCTGCTGCCTGGATGTTGTCTGCCGCCGCCTCTGGCGAGGTTTCCTTGAGAAACTTCGCCTTGAGACGGCGCTTCTCGGCAGGGTCAGCAGCGGCGCGAATCGCGTCCTGCTGCTCCTTGCTGAGGAAGCAGAACAGCAACCCGCTTTCAAGATGATCGTCATCTTCGTGCGGTAGTGGAACGCCCTTGGCAATCCGCTCACGCACGCGGTCAAGGAACGCCTGATCGTGGTTGAGGTAGGTGATTCCGCCGACCTTGACCCCGTGACGTTTCCATTCGAGTTCTTCGCGCATCTCCTCGTGCTCGGCCAGGTATTCCCATGCCTGGTTGATCGCGTAGGCAACCGCCTTGTTCTGGCTCACGCCGAGAAACTCGGCGATGTCTTTGAGGCGCTGATGCGTGGTCTCGAACTTGGAGACTTGATCGGAAAAGCGGACGACGAGTGATTTCATTGATTCCCCCCTTAAGTAGTATCGTAATGATACTACACGGATGGGAACATGTCAACCCCAGCCGGGGAGAGACGCCCCGGTCGGGGCTCTCCTTTGCGCTGGGCTTTCGCTCAACGCCCATCGACAGGGCCTTCCATAGCGCCTGGTCGCGGGCGTTACGGCAGGCCCTGTCAGGGGTTTTTGCAACTCGGGTAAAGGAGAAAAGCTATGAAGATGGAAAACATCAATCTTAACAAACCGTTACAAGCGGTGTCTTACGACACGCTCATGCAGAAGTATGGGCGTGGAGAGGAAAGTCCCGAAGCCATCCTCGACCGGGTGGCGGCGGGGCTGGCAAAAAATGAGGCAGACCAGGCCAAATGGTCCGCCATCTTTCGGGATGCGCTGGACTACATCATCCTGGGCGGTCGTATCAATGCCAGCGCCGGTGTTGAAGGTGTCACAACCACCTGGGTGAACTGCTTCGTGCAGCCCATCGCAGACTCGGTGTTCGAGTCGGTCGATGGTGTGCCGGGCATCATGGAGGCGGCACGGCAGGCGGCGCAGACGATGCGTCTGGGCGGCGGGGTCGGCTACGACTT
Organism: Thiobacter sp. AK1; assembly: GCF_039822265.1. NCBI lineage: Bacteria > Pseudomonadati > Pseudomonadota > Betaproteobacteria > Burkholderiales > Thiobacteraceae > Thiobacter > Thiobacter aerophilus. Next base: position 16,533 of record NZ_JBAJEX010000014.1, on the reverse strand, counting down.
CAGCCCCATCCGCCCGAAGGGGGCGTGGATCAAAAAAACCAAGTCCCTGGCGAGCGGACCGGTAAGTTACATGGAGGTGTTCAACTCCATGTGCAGCACGGTGATCTCGGCCGGGGCGCGACGTGGTGCCCAGATGGGTATCCTCCGTTGCGACCATCCGGACATCGAGGACTTCATCGTGTGCAAGCGCGTTGATGATCCGAATATGCCATGGGATCGCCGCCCATTCCGTAACTTCAACCTCTCGGTTGGCGTGACGGATGCGCTGATGCGTGCCGTAGAGGCCGATGGCGAGTTCGAGTTGGTCCATGTGGCCGAACCCGGACCAGACATCAAGGCAAACGGTGCCTACCGGCGTGAAGACGGGTTGTGGGTCTACCGCAAGGTGCGCGCCCGCGACCTATACGACAAAATCATCAAGGCAACCTACGACCGTGCAGAGCCTGGGGTGGTGTTCCTGGATCGAATCAACCAGGACAACAACCTGCGGTACATCGAAACGATCGCGGCGACCAACCCTTGCGGCGAGCAACCTCTGCCGCCATACGGGTGCTGCGATCTAGGGCACGTAAACCTGACCAAGCTGGTGCGCCGCACCGTTTGGGAAGGTCGGCCGGTGTTCGACTGGGAGAAGCTCGATCAAGTCGTGCCCATCCTGGTCAGGATGCTGGACAACGTGCTCGATCTCACACCGTGGCCTTTGCCGGAACAGCAACGCGAGGCGCAGGCCAAGCGACGCATTGGTGTGGGCATCACGGGGCTGGGCGACACGCTCATCATGCTGGGCATGAAGTACAGCTCGGCAGAAGGGCGCGAGTTCGCGAGGCGAGTCATGGAGCGGATACGTGACGCAGCTTACGATGCGTCAATCATGCTTGCGCAAGAGCGAGGGGCCTTCCCTTTGTTCGATGCCGAGAAGTATCTGGAGGGAAGCTCGACGGAGCGGGATGGCACGTTCGCTAGCCGTCTGCCGGGCGAACTCAAGGCCGCCATCCGTAAATTCGGGATCAGAAACAGCCATCTTCTGAGCCTAGCGCCGACGGGAACGGGGTCGCTGACCTTCGGCAACAACTGCTCCAGCGGTTGCGAGCCGGTCTTCGACTTCATACAAAAACGCCGCATTCGTCAAGCAGACGGATCGTGGCAAGAAGTGGAGTTGGTGGACTATGCCTACCTCGTCTATCGCGAGATGGGCGGGGATACGGCAAGCCTGCCGGACTACTTCGAATCGGTGGCAACCCTCAAGGTGGCCGACCACGTGGAGATGCTGAAGGCCCTTGCGCCTTACGTCGATGCTGCCATCAGCAAGACGGTCAATGTCCCGGCTGACTACAGCTTCGAGGACTTCAAAGGCATCTACATGGAAGCATGGAAAGGTGGGCTAAAAGGGATCACCACATATCGACCCAACGACGAGATCGGTGCCGTGCTGATTTCGTCGGATGCCAAGAAACAGGCGGAAGACCTGGACGAGTCTGATCCTGATCGGCGTCTCAAGCTCGCAGCAGTGCCGGAAACGGTGCTCAAGAGCATGCGCTGGCTGGATCGCCCGCACATGGCGGACGGGAATCCGTCGCACACCTACATGGTGGAGTCCCCGGAAGGCGATTTCGCCGTGCAGATCGGGCACTTCGTCAACGGCGACGTGCATCCATTCGAGGTATGGGTCAATGGTTCCGAATGCCCGCGCGGGCTTGGAGCCATCGCGAAGACGCTTTCGGCTGACATGCGGTCCTACGATCGCGGCTGGCTGAAGCTCAAGCTCGAAGCCTTGCAGAAATGTAAGGGTGAGCCATTCGAAATGCCCATGCCACCGGATGGGGAACCGCACATCATGCCAGGCGCGGTTTCCGCTCTTGCATGGTTGGTGGCCTACCACTGTGCCAAGATTGGGTGGTTCGACAAGGAGGGCGACAACACCCTCACGTCGGCCATGATGTTCCGCAAGGAACCCAAGACGGGCACGGGTGGCACGTTGTCGTGGACGGTAGACGTCAAGAACCCGGCAACGGGGGATGACTTCGTGCTGTTCGTCAAGGAGCTGGAGATGCCTGATGGCGCCCGCCGACCGTATTCGGTTTGGCTGGCCGGAGAGTATCCCAAGACCTTCGACGGGCTGTGCAAGCTGCTGTCCATCGACATGCGTATCGTCGATCCGGCGTGGATCGGGATGAAGCTGCGCAAGCTGACGAGCTACAAGGAGCCGCAGGGCGATTTCCTCGCCAGGGTTCCCGGGAGCACCAAGCAGCAGAACTTCCCATCCACGGTGGCGTACATCGCGCACCTTCTGCTGCACCGGTATGCGCAACTCGGCATCCTCGACGAGGAAGGCCGGGTGAGCGGAGGTGTGGAACCGGCATTCGCCGGCGAAGCGCCGAAGCACCGTGTGGCAGGCCGTGAGTGCCCTGAGTGCGGCGTCAAGGCTGTGGTCAAGTACAACGGCTGCGACAAATGCACGAATTGCGGGTATACTGGTTCGTGCGGGTAATCCGCGTTACCCCCTGCACCGCAAGGTGCGGGGGATTTTCAAAGGGGCGCGAGGCGTTCCTTCGAAAATCCTCTGCATTCCGTAACGGATGCGGGATTGGCGGTAGCTGGCCGCTCAAAACAAGCAGCATCAAGGCGGCGCTCGGACAACCGAGCGCCATTCAGAAACCCCGCCGGGGCACAGTTCCCGGTAGGGGACAAGTGCCCAGGCATCGCCGAAAGGAGAATGTTGTGGGCATTTTGTTCGATGTATCGGCTTTTTACAGGTGGCTTCAAGAGGCAACAGACAGGGAATTGATCGCCCGCAGGGATAGCCTGATCATGGCGATCGAAAACCTGTCGGACAGTGATGTAGCCGAAGAAGCGAAGCGATGGCTCAAGAAGATCGAGCAAGAGATTGTTGCGCGTCGGCTGAGATAACCTTGATGCCAAGTGCCTTGCGCTTTTCAAGTATCGAATTTAAGCGCTCAAACTTGGCGTGGTCGCCATTGATGATGGCGAGCAGGGCTTCTCTCTCAAGCGGGTCTTTGGCTCGTTTGCGAATGCGCTCGGCAATCAACCCCTCGATCTCGGAGTAGGAGAGTTTGAAAAGCTCGCAGAGCCGATCAAACTCGTCGTGATCGAAGACCCACGGCTGGTTGAACAGGAGACGCTTTTTGCGCTCCAGTTCTTCCTTGCCGCCATCGACGACCGTGAATGATGGTTTGCGTGACTCGTTCATGCGACCAGTCTAGCACGGTCTGTCTTAAACCCCAAGCGGGGCACCCTCTGCCCCGCCGGGGGGCATGGTGTCCGCCTTTTTTGTTTTTGAAAGGAAAAACACCATGATCGAAAAACTCATCCTCATCTTCGCCCTATTCGGATCAGCCTTCCTTGGAGTCAGGGCAGTTATGGAAGCGCTGGCGCGAATCAAGGGCAAACCTGCTCACGGGCAAAATGCCGACCTTCAGGCACTCGCCGCCGAGCTGGCATCTGTCCGCGAGGAGGTCTCCTCCTTGCGTGCCGAGCTGGCTGCGCGATCGGCCAGCCCGGTAACAGCGGTCCAGCCGGACGGCCCGGAAGCTCTCCGCAAGGAGAACGAAAGCTGGCAATCGTATGACGTGCCGACATTCATCCGGCGCGGCATTCCGATGCCCAAGCTGGAACCGGCGGCAAAGCCGAAGGCTCGAAAGCGGCGCAAGAAATCGGACGTTTCTGCAACACCAGCAACGTCTGCCGCTTTCGAGATAGTTGCTTAAGCACCCTGCCGGGACACAGTTCCTGGCACGGGTGATTTCAACCCCCCACGGGGCACCCTCTGCCCCGCTGGGGCATGGTGTGTCCGCGAATCTAACTTGATTCAATTCAAGGAGACGCGCATGGTTAAAACCAAAACGTTCATTACGGACGCCCAATGGCAGCGCAAGCAACACCAATTGCTGCTCGAAATGGCAGAAGACCCGGAGCAAGCTCGTCGCCTCATCCAGAAAATGGACGAGAACCCTGACTTGCGCCAAGGGCTCTGGGATATCTACTGCAAGGCGATGGAGACTATCGGCGGCCTGCCGGAGTGATCTTCTCGTCGAGAAGCAGAAGTTTGAGTAGGCGCGCTTCTGGCGTGTCCTGCTCGAACATGGGAAGGTGCATTTCGATAAAGCGGTTCAGGCCATCCACGGTTCGCACGCCGGACGGCGACGAACCTGTAATCATGGCAAGGCGCTTCTCGTCCTTCCTGTGTAGTCTGATTTGTTGGCCGTAGCGAATCATGCAATAAGTCTAGCACGGCCTGTCTTCAACCCCAAGCGGGGCACCCTCTGCCCCGCCGGGGCATGGTGCCCCTTCTTTTTTCTGAAGGAGGAACCATGCAGCACAACAACCGCACCAACCGCCCCGACTGGGGCAAGTTGTTTCAGTCCATCCTCTCTGAGCCGGGCAGGCTCGGCGATCATTACCAGTGGTTCCACCGGTTTAGCCTGGGGAACCAGGCGCTGGCCATGCAGCAGATGGCCGATCGCGGCATCCAGATTGGCCCGATTGCCAGCTTCAACGGCTGGCAAAAACTGGGCCGGAAGGTCAAAAAGGGCGAAAAAGCCATCGCCCTCTGGATGCCTGTCGTCAAAAAGGAGGTAATCCTTCAGGATGACGGCACAGAGTGCGAGGAAACCAGGATGTTCTTCGTTATGAAGAACAACTGGTTTGCCCTGGCCCAGACAGAACCGTCTGATCCGGAAAATCAGGGCATCGTGTCTGCCCCGGAAACGCCGGGTTGGGATCGCGATTTGGCAATGAAGCGACTCGGCATCACCGAGGTGCCGTTCACGGAAGTGGACGGTAACTGTCAAGGGTTTGCCTACCCGAACAGGGGCCAGATCGCCATCAATCCGCTGGCGGCCATGCCGTGGAAGACCACCTTCCATGAGATAGCCCACTGCCTGCTGCACAGTAAGCAGGCAGAGGCGGCCGCTTTCATCGACGGCGTGCATGTCAGCCGTTCGATCGAGGAGGCGGAAGCGGAGAGCGTAGCATTCTTGTGCTGCGCGACTCTGGGCTTGTCTGGCCTCGAAGATGCTCGCGGCTACGTTCAAAACTGGCTGGACTCGCCGGCGCAAGCCGAAGAGTTCGCCAAGAAGAGCGCGGCCAGGGTGTTTTCTGCGGCCGACAAGATCCTCAAGGCCGGCCGCAAGGTCGGCCAGGAGGTGGATCATGAATAAATTCGTGATCCGGCCCATCGCACGGAGGCTGCGATGATCAGCATCCATCTTCCGGCAGAGCTCTGGCAGTCCGTTGCTGCGGCCAACTCCTGCCATCTGGCGGCCGAACACAAGGGCAGCAAGCCCTTGCCTGTGCGGACGGCCGAGTACGGCGGGTTGCTCTATACGGCCTTTGCAACCATGTGGGGGCCGTATGGGGAAGCCATAAAGCCATACATTGATGCGTACCGGCTGATCCCAACGTCGGTGTACGCCGGGGAGACAACCCTGGTGTATCACGACGAGGAAGCGATTCAGGCGGGAATCCGTGAACGCGGGGACCATACCGGCCTGATGGTGTCGGTCAATGGCAGGTCGATGGTGTGCGCGGAGAGGGTTCGGTTCGTCCTGGGCCTACCCGGCACGCGCCCGCTATCGCTCGCCGACGCGGAGGACTACGACGAACGCCGGCGCAGATCTGGCTGGCGCGCGCTGTGGTTCAACGGGAAGGAGCCGGAGTGGTTCTCGCTACGCGGCCATCCAGTGGCCGTGTATCGCGACCACAGCACGCTCCACAAAGATCATGCCGTGCTGTTTTGGGGAGCCGAAGGCGAAATCCATGAGCTTTCCATAGATGACGACGTGATCCTGTCGCCACCAGGAGAGTTGCAAACCGCACCTTCAGTTGCCACACCTGAAGGCCAGTTGGCGCTCTTCTGACTCACTAGCCTGGTAGCGGTTGCCCACAAGGGCGCCGCTACCGGCATTTCCTTGCACGATCGAAATGGCTCTTGATATGCTTTCCTGGGCACACTATGGAGTGTGTCGAGGAAAGCAGAATTCAGGCTGATGGATAAACCATCGGCTCGATCCTCCTAGCTGGGGAGGCGAAACAAACAGCATTCAAGGCGTCCAGGAAGTTCTGGTCGCATCAATTCCCCAACCGGGGCATCATGTCCCGGTCAGGGGTGTGGTGCCCCCTTTTTTTTCAAGGAGGCACCATGAATCATATGTCCAATGCCGACCTGCTGGCGATGCTGGTGGGTCGGGAAACAGCCAAAGCGCTGGCAGCTAAACCGCTGGCTGAGCTATTCGGCTTTACAAAGCCTCGCCAGAAGCAATTGTGCGAGGATGCAGCGACCTACACGGTGCATCCGGCCCTGGCTGCGGCGAAGGAGCTTTTCACTCGCTGCATCCGGGAACGGATGGAGGAAGAAGACCTGTGCTTCTCCTCACCGGAGACCACAAAGGCGTTCCTGTGCTCGAAGATCGGGCACCTGGAACACGAGGCGTTCTGGTGTTTGTGGCTGGACGCCCAGCATCGCTTGATCCTCGCGGAGGAGCTTTTCCGGGGCACGATCACGCAAGCCTCGGTTTATCCGCGAGAAGTGGTCAAACGCGCGCTGGCGGTGAACGCCGCAGCCGTGATCTTGGCTCACAACCACCCGTCCGGTGTGGCCGAGCCCAGCCAGGCCGACCAGATGCTCACCAGGACGCTCAAAGAAGCACTCGCCCTGGTGGACGTGCGCGTGCTGGACCATTTTGTTATCGCGGGTCATCAGGGCACTTCGTTCGCTGCGCGAGGCCTGCTGTGACTCTAGTCTGCCAGGCGTGCTTCGATAACGGAGCGCACTGACAGAACCAGAACTGATACCCCGGCTCCTTTTACAAGGGCCGGGTTTTTTCTTGTCCGTCTCCAACACCGCCAGGTTGTCCACAAAAACTGTGGAAAACTGGGCATCAGGCGGCCATGGAACGGCGACAACGAGCGCATTTGCTGGGGATGCCCATCGTTTAGGCACGGGTTGTCCTGCCAGAAGCCCATGCCTCATTCATGATAACTGTCATTATCATGAACGCCATTTTTTTCGCACAAGTTTGCGACAAAAAATCAATGGGGACGAAAGTCGAGTAAAAACAATTGCCTGCGCATAGGTTTTGCGCTATACAGGGGCATCAGGCCAGCACAAGGAGAGAACATGGCGATGCTTACCCGACAGCAAGCGGCCGACCTGATGGATGTCCCCGTTTCCTGGGTGGATGCGTTCCTGGAGGTCGGCTCGCTGGAGCGGCACGAAGGGCCAAACGGCGAGACGCTGATCGATGCCGACGAGATTCTGGTAAAGCGGTTTGCGGCAACCCGCTTCGAAACCGCTTCCCTTGCTCACGTCCGCAGCATGCTGAAAAAGCTAGGCGCGGGCCGCCCTGCGGCTGGCGGTTAGCGCTCTACGTCTCCCAAGGGTTGATGACTTGTAGCCCTGGCGCCTGGTAAGGGCCGGTGTCGCGGGATGCAACGAGCCTTACCGGCTCGGCCGGCTTCTTGTCCCGCGCCTGTTCGAAGACCGCGAAATCCTCATCCTTCAAGCCGATTTTGCGACCCAGCGCCGCCAGGGCATCGCCCATGCGGATGCGCTCCGCCGGCCTCTCCGCGTTTTCCAGGATGGCGCGCACCTCGGCCTCCGTGCTGCTTTCATTGACACCCATAATTGTGGGCGCGTGGTGCATTTATGCAAGCATAGGTGCCTTACAGAACCGCCAGGGCACTTCCAGTAGCAGGCGCTTTGGATTTTTGCCCGTAGGGTGAACAACGCGACCGCCAGTGAACCGCCAGTCGCAGGCGCCAAACGCGACATCCGCAGCAGCGTTCTCCAGTAAACCGCTAATGCACCGCCAGCAACCGACGCGCGACCATTCTCTCTGGGCGCTTGCCAGCGAGTGCACTTCTAGAGAACCGCCTGTGCTACGCAACGCGCGCCGCACAAACTAGCCCCGTTGACTTGAAGAATGTTGTATGTTGTAGTAGTATCGTATAAATACATGATGGAGGCTCCATGAAAGAGTTGTTCCTGCTCCTGCGCGAGACCGTCGCGCGAGCTTTCGAAATCGCAACGTTTCGGTCTGTAGGGCATGATCTTCCGGAATCGAAGGGTTTTGCCACGTGTTTAGCTGTCTTGTCAGCCGCATTCGTCGCTGGCGAGCAACTGGCGCGCGGCCACGGCATCGCCGGCATGCTCATCGCTCCGGCGGCCTGGCTGCTCGTGGTTTGGACCTCCTCGTTGGTGGAGGGGAAGGTTAGCTATCGCATCGCCTCGGCCTTGCTTCTTGGATCAGCCCCCATCTGCGTCGCGCTGATCGTGGTTGCCGGGCACGATTGGTTGGAGTGGGTAGTGGCCGCATGGGGTGCTGCGGTCATGCTCAACGTGCTCGTCAAGCAGAACAAGGAGTGGTCGTCATGGCTCTGACCAGGGATGACATCTGGGCGGTCGCTGACCGGCTCGCCGCAGAAGGGAAGGCGCCGACCCTGGCGGCCGTTCGTAAAGCGCTTGGCAGCGGAAGTTTCACGACGATTTCCGAAGCCATGCGCGAGTGGCATCAGCGACGGAAGGAGAAGACGGACAAGGCGCAGGAAGCCGGTCCCGTGCCACCCGACCTGGACGAGGCCGTCCGCCGCTTCGCTCAGGACGTCTGGGCGAAAGCTACGGAGATGGCCAAGGCGGAGGTGGTGAAGCTGGCGCACGAGTACGCCGAGGCCAGGCAAGAATGGGGCCGCGAACGGCAGGAGCTGGAAGCGGTGGCAGAAGACCTGTCGGCAGCGTTGGAGGAGTGCGAGGCCAAGGCCGCGGGCTTGGTTCGGCGTCACGCCGATACCGAAGTCCTTGTGCTCGAACTCAGGGAGCAGGTGAGGGAGAACGAGGCGCGGATCGAGGAGTTGCGGCAGGAAAACCAGCGCCTGCATGATCTGTTACGTCAGATGGCTTCCAGCCGAGCAGAAAACGATCGACGACAGCCATGACATCCTAACTGGCCTGAAGGCCGGAGATTCCTGCGGATCTCAGGCCGGGGAGGATGTCAATCTCAAACGGCTAGATCGAGCGGCAGATCGGAAATGTCCTTGAGACGATTCCCGTTGACCATCACCGCCAAGAGGTCGGCCGCATCGTCAAGACCGAGGGCCTTAACGGTTTCTTGCAGTTCGTAGAGGGCGAAGTGATATACGCAGTCAATGTCCCCTGTGCCCAAGGCAATAGAGGCCAGGCGGCTCGGTGTCGGCTCTGCCGTGACGACCACGATATGGGGCAGGCGGCCTTTGCGGTTTCGCACCAAGTTCAACGCTTCCGACCTGGCGTTTTGCGCCCGGTCGCTGCGGATCGTCCACTTGCAGGAAATGCTTGCATGCAACAGCGGCAGGCCGCCGTTTTTCTTCCGCAGGCTGGCGAGCGTAGTCACGCTGTCATCGACCAGGTACGCCGACGCATTGATGGCGTTGTCGTCCTCAGTGTCGCGCACGACCACAATATCCGGCGTGATGGTGTAATCGCTTCCGAGGGCGGCAGCCAGTTCGGCATCGGCCTTGGCAGCCCGGTCAAGGGCGACCAGGTGCGCGTATTGCTCATACCGGGCGATTTCCAAGCGGTTTCGGCCGCAGACTTGATGCACGTCCCAGGTGCCGGGGCGCAGGTGCCCCAGCTTGAGGAAGGTTTCTCGCACGAAGGTCGCGCAAATGCCCTCGAACTGGTTGCCCGAGGTCTGGCCCGCGATTCGCTCCCCGATGGTTTCGGCTTTGAGCAGATCGGCAATGCCCTTGGCGATCGCCTTGCTCGTCGTGTTGCTGCTGTCCGCGTTGCTGACCACCCCGTCACCGTTGATGGTCAAGATTGATGCCAGCAGCGAGGCATGGAACGCCTTGCGGGCTTCGGCGAAGTCGGCGGCCGTCGTCATCATGCCACCTTGAAAATACGCTTCACGGCCAGGGCCGCGAAGATTTGCCGGGCCACAGCCGCAGCGACCGGCGGCGGGAAGGCGTTGCCAATCTGGCGATAGGCGGCCGTCTTGCGACCGGAGAACTGCCAGTCATCCGGGAAGCCCTGAATCCGTGCCGTCATGCGTGGCGTCAGGCGCGGCATGCCGACGAAGTCACGCGGCGGGGCCTCGTCCCACAGCCCCGTTCCATCGACGCCAAGGGCGGCCCAGGCGCGTTTTGCGCGAGTCGGGCCGAGGTCTGGCCCGCCGTGCTTCTTGGAGCCACCAACCAGGGTCGGGGCAATGGTGTTGGCCTGTTCGCGCCAGCGGTCAGCGCCGCGCCAGCCGTTGGCCTTCATGAGATCGTGCAGCAGATTACCCACCGTCTGTGGTTCAGTCTTGAGAGGTTCGGGCCATGAGAAGCCTGAGGCCAATTCTTTACGGATGCCTACGAACACCACGCGGGGCCGGAGTTGGGAAACGCCATAGTCCGAGGCATTGAGCAGCCGCCATCCAGGCACATAACCCAGCTTCTTGAGCTGCCTTTCGACCTTGTTCCGGTAGTCGTCAAAGACCGCATCAAGAAGGCCGCGCACGTTCTCGATCATCACTGCTTGAGGACGGCACTCATCGACTAGGCGGATTGCTTCGGGGAACAGGTCGCGTTCATCGTTTGCACCAAGCTGCTTGCCAGCCTTGGAGAATGGAGGACATGGGACACCGCCGGCCACCAGGTCGATACCCTTGTAAGGAGTGCCGCTGAACAGGCGCAAGTCGCCTTCGATGACGTTCCAGGTCGGGCGGTTGAGCCGCAGCGTTGCACAAGCAGCCGGTTCCAGCTCGACCAGCGCACAATGGTCGAAGCCCGCCATTTCCAGGCCGAGGGCCTGTCCGCCTGCCCCCGCGCACATTTCCAGTGAAGTGAATTGGCTCATGTTTCTTTCCTCGTTGTTGATCGACGTGGCTTGGCGGCTGGCTAGGTGAACAATTCAGCCTGCATCCGTTCTATCAGACCTACTCAGACCTGCCTAAGCCGGTCCAAAGATGACTTCCTGCTTCATGGTACACCTCTCCATGATACACATCCTTGCGATTGCCGATGCGCACAACGAGGATGCGCAAAGCGCCGTCCTCGATGCTGGCAACAATGCGATAGTCGGCCACGCGGTATTTCCAGAAGGCCCCCAGCTTGGAGCCTTTCAAGGCTTCGCCAATACTGCGCGGGTCGTCGAGATGGGCGACACGGCCATGCAAAAAAGCGAGGATTCGGCGGGCGATCTGCTGGTCGATCTTGTCTAGCTCTCGCTCGGCGGCTGGGTCGAGTTCAACCTTCCATGCCATAGCGTTTCATCACTTCTTCGAGCGGCACGGTTTGGGTTTTGCCTGCGCGAAGGTCGATCAGGCGTTGCTCTGCGAGGTATAAATCCTCGAGGTCGTCCAAGTACTCAAGGATGGCCTCGCGGACATAGTAGGATTTGGTGCGGCCGGTGGCCTTGGCGAGTGCTTCAAGACGGGCTTCTATTTCAGCGGGCAGTCGGATGGCAAGCATGTTTCGGATCCTGTTCTGAAAACATTATACAAATATAGCACAACTGCCACGCGATTCTTCGCCGCCGGCAAGGCGGCACCGTGGGCCGGAATGCCTCTGCTATTGGCCGACCAGCACATAGCCGTGCCTTTCCCGCAAGCGCATCACCCGGCGCACCTCTTTCAAGGCATCGTCTTCGCGCTCGAACACCTGGCGTTTCATCCCGCCCCGCCGGTTGTGGAGTCCTCGCCAACGGCGATACAGCACAAAGGCCCCGAACAGGTCGCGCTCCAGCCACATGGTGTAGCCGCGCCGATCTGTGCGGTACTCGATGACCACGGCGTGGTTCGTGGGGCCTTCAGTGGTTCCCATCAGGTGTGCGCCACTTGAGCAGCGCTTCCAGGTGCTCGCCTTGTATTGCTCTGACCGGAATATCGTCGAGCTTGCGCCAGTACATCTCGCCCACGATTTCGGCCAGAAGGTTCGCGTCTGGGTGCAAGCGCTTTTCGATTCCTTCTGGTGGGTGCCGCTGCATGCAGCGGTTCAGGGCCTCGATGATTTCATCGAGGGAGAAATGCTTGCGGTCTGGTTGCATGGGGTCGTGTTTTTCGAGGATAGATATGCACGGGCTGCCAGAAAAACCTGGTCTTCGCCGATTGCTTTCCATTGCCTGCCGTCCGGCGACTTTCGGTTCCACGCCATTCCGGAGGTATGAGGCATCGGAAAGGCCAGCACGCTACCACCGATTTGGTGCAGCGCCCTGATTCCCGGTTGCAGCATAGGGTGCGCATCCTTGGCGAGCAGCACCGGGAACTTCCTGGATCGCTCGATCTGCCAGTAAAGCGGCCCGGGGCCTAGGAAGACTTCCGTCGCCGTGGTGCCAACCAGCAGAAGAACGCTCGGCATGCATTCCCCCAGGAAAGCCGCAAGCCACGGCAGGCAGTTGTCGATCTCGGTCTTGTCGGGCTTCCGGTTGCCATCCGGGCGGCATCGCACGATGTTCGCCACGCCGTAGTCGCGGTTTCGCTCCAGTCCGTGCTGGCAGAGCAGGGCATCGAGCGTGCGGCCGGCCTGGCCGACGAATCCTTCTCCGATTCCGTCCTCCTCCGCGCCCGGCGCTTCCCCGATCGCCAGCAAGCCGCCAGGCGGGCAGGGCGTGGGTGAGACGATCTTGGTACGGCTCTCAGCAAGCCTAGGGCAGAGCTTGCAATCAAACTCGCGATTCCACTTCAGACCACAGTTGCTCATCGTCAGTCTCCGTGTAGATACTGGTGGTCGCCAGGCTGGCGTGCCCCAGAAGCTTTTGCACTAGATTCACCGGCACCCCGCTCGACGCCAGATGCGCGCCGCACGTATGCCGCAGCCAATGGACGGTGGCCCGGCGGAAAGCCTTGGCTTCCTGGTCTTTGCCATCCGCCGCCAAGCTTTCGGCGGCCTGGTGAAATACCGACCGCAGCGTCTTGTACAGGGCGCTCGCAGTCATGGGGCGCGGGCTACCCAGTCTTGCGATCAGTGGGGTTTGAGGCGGGTTGGCGAGCGGGTCGGGATCGAGGCCACGGCGGGCAAGGTATTCCCGTAACCGATCCATGACGCGACTGGGGATGGGCACGGCCCGCCACTTACCCCCCTTGCCCAGCACTTTGAGCATCCAGCGCACGCCCAGGCCATCCTTGAGCGGCATGGTGTAGAGCCGGCCGATGCTCGCATCCACCAGTTCCGACAGACGCAGGCCTGTGGACTGGGCGAAGGGCAACACGAAACGCAGGCGGGAAGTAGCATCGTCCGCAGGCAAGGTGTCGAGGAAAGCCATTAGGTAGTCCCATTGGCCGGTCGAGAACACTCGCGTCAATTCCACGTCCTCGGGGGCGTCACTACTCGCGGCCAGCTTCCGGCCCACAGCGTCCCAGGGGTTGAAAGCGCAATACTGGACACGAACCAACCACTCGAACAGGCTGGAGACGATGGTCAGCGCCTGGCGCACGCTCGATGCCGACAGCGGGCCGTCGAACGGACGCCAAGCGGGGCTGAATCTTGGCGTATTGCGCTTGCCGATCCATTGGGCTTGCGCGACACGGAACGGCCACTGTTCCGGGTCGGTCCGCCCAAGCATGGATAGCCAGTCCCGATAGGCTGCGCAGTCCTCGACGGTGAGATCGGAAAGCGCCTTGCCACGCTCGATCACAGCCCAGAGAAGGAGCCGTTCCGCTTCCTTGCGGTATACCCTGGCGGTGTTCGGGCTCCCAGCTTTCGTGGCAAGCCAGGACTCGATGGCCTGATGGTCATTGGCGGCCTGAATGCGTGGGCGTCCGGGATGCCGGTTGGAACCCGTCTCGCCGGTGAGAGCCTGGGGCACCACGAGGGCCTCGATCGGCACGATGGCGGTTTCCGGGCTTCTCAGCCTGGCAAGCAGTGACGCCGGCTGGCTGCGCACGGGCGCAAGGGCATGGTCCGGCAACGGCCCCAAGGACGACTCATATCCGCGCAACCAGGCGACGATTCGGGCAGCGCCTTTCTCCCCGAGCTTGGGTACGTTCACCCACCAACGGTATCCGCGTTCTCGGATTCGCTCCAGAAGGGCGCCGATGGTCGGAATGTCGGCGAGAACCAGTCGGTCGGCAACAGGCTTGTCGAACCATGCGGAGACCAGATCGTTCGGCACGGGCTCCGTGACCAGCAGCCGCTCGATCACGTCGAGAGCCCTCAATTGGCGCTCGATGAGGCGCTGGCGTTGCCTAACCTTCCGGTCGGCGGCCTGAGGGAACGTTTCCAGGTACAGCCGAATCAGTTCCTCTTCTGGGTAGAACCCGTCAGGATCGTGTTCGGCACGGAAATCCTCCAATGACGGAACCACTGGAGCTTGGGTTTCACGACTGGGCGACAGATGGAGCCGCAGCAAACGTGCCTCGCCGCGTTTGCCTTGTCTGAGCGCTGCCTGGCTTAGGGCATCACGAAGCCAGGCGAGCGTTGATTTGGCAAGACGCAGGTCCAGCCCTGTCTCAAGGTAGCGGTCTGCCAAGTCCCGGAGGTCAAGACCTTGGAGCCACCCTCGGTAAAAGGCGAGGTGGTGGCGACCGATCTTTCTGGTCACGGTTCCAGAAAGCATAGGCACGTTTCGCGAAACTCATCCAACGATCGCGCCACGGCGACGAACCAGCCGTCGGCAGCAAGCGCGTCAAGCCACTTGGCCTGGCTTCTCGACACCTTACCGGTTGGCGACTTGATTTCGACCGCCAGGCCAGCCCAAGGGCCGCTGCGTCGCGGGATGAGTATGTCTGGCAGACCGGGGTTGACGCCCATTGCCTTGAGCTTTCCTGCCTCCCCTTTGGGCCGAATGCCGCCATTGGGCACGTGGACGAGCCACGCAAGTAGTGGATAGCGGGGCGCTTGGAGGCGAGCCCATTCCACGCAGGCCCGCTGAATGGCCTCCTCCAACGGGAGACGTCTCCGGCGTTTGCGCTGGCGGTGTCCCCGAACGGGTGGCGTCAACGACCGGTACTCGGCAATGCTGATCGAAGTCATGGCCCGCTACACCCCGTCGCCCAATGCTTTGGCGAAGCCCAGCGCCCGATTCGGGGCACCGGCATTCTGCGGAGACGCCTCGGTGGCCGGGCCTATGGCCGGTCTGCTCATGATCCCGCCAGACACGGCGGCGAGCCCGAGCGTTGCGAGCGTCCGGACACGTTCTGCCCGTAGCCTGGCTGGCACCTCCTGCAACGCCGCAAAAAGCTCCGGGCTGGCCTGGGTAACGGTAAGAACGATCCGGATACCGCTCACAATGCCGCCCCCATCAACCAGAATCCACGAGCGTTGGAGTACACCGGGTCCTTCGGCGTGACCACGGTCAGCCGTGGAAACGCGGCCTGGACCGCCTCGCGGAAGAACATGGCGCCGCCACCAACGAGGACCACGAGGTCAGGCATCTGGCTTTCCGTCCGCAGCGACTTCTGGATGGATTCCACGACGACCGGACCGACCGTCTTCGCGGCCTGCTCGATGTATGGCGCGATCTCGACGCGGCTTCCGAACATCCACACGCTGGGCTTGCCAGACCGGATGGCGTTTTCGAGGGTTTCGGTATTGACCGCCGAGCCGTAATCCTTGGCAATCAGCCTGGAAGCCTCTTCGAGAACGACCGATGAAGCATTGAGGCTGGTGCCAGAGGATTGTCTATGAAGGTCCTTGTTGGCGACCACAACCCAATCGACCGAGAAAAATCCGGGATCGACCACGAGCACCCGGGCATCCTCAATGTCGGCGTCTTCCTGGGAGATGTAGTCGAGAAGCCCACCAACCGGTTGCGGGATGACCTTGACCTTCTCGACCGTGACGGTGCGCTTGGCGGTGACTTGATGAGCCCCCTGCATTTGCTCGGCCACGGCCTTCTTGCGGGTTTCGTCCAGATATTGGGACACCGGCAGCCCGGTGACGAGCATGTCGATCCTGTCCATCTCCGAGAGGAGAAGCCCAGCGTGAAACAACGCCTTGTAAGACGCGCTGGAGGGGTAATCCGCGTGGAGGGAACGGCTCCACATCTCGGCGCGGTCCGGTGAGACGCCGGCGATGAACTCCTGCCCGTCCACCATCACATGCAGGAAGTCTTCGTGCGCCTTCCCATCGAAGCGCGACCCGAACCTGTCGGCGGGCGCGGCGCCCGCAGGGCGCAAGTGCGTTTTGGGGGATTCGCCTTTCGAGCCAAAGGCGAGCTTCAGGTTGGAGTACCCAATGTCAATGCCAAGGATGTTCAAGTCGTTCTCCTCTAAGCTGAATGCAATCCGCCATCAACTGGCAATCTCAGTGCACCGCCAGTGCACCGCTAGTCGCAACCAGACCCTGGTTACCGCAGCGTGGTTGTTCACTACACCGGCAGTGCACCGTCAGTGACGCGAACCGCCATGCGACGCATGGCTAATACCACTAGCGAACTGCTGGTGAACTTAACAGAGGGCGAGCAGAAAACGCGGGCGAAAAGAGCACGAAAGTGACCTGTTATGCGCCATGAAAACGGAGGGCGTCGAGTTACAGTGTTGAGTGTTGCTTTGCCTTTCCAGTACTGGAAAGGAATCTCGGTGCGATGTCTACATGGCATGACCAGAAAGGGGTGTTTCCCCA